>JAYVGE010000414.1:0-2714 GCA_043772515.1 Flavobacterium sp.
TAATTATAATACAACCCAATCCCTCCTCTATCGAAAAGAGAAAACCTGAGGTGAGGAGAAAAAAGTCAGACTATATTGTAATTGCGTTTGGTATTATATATTCTTCCCTATAAATATTTTAAATATAGTAATACTAACGGTTTTGCAATTTCATCACATCGGTTGGTTAATTTTGAGCTTTAATCGCTAAGACTCTAAAATGAAAATAGTAATATTCGCGTTTGTTTTTTCATAATCTTGGTTCGTTTTTCTGTACGAATGATTCAAAAAAAAATCTCCAACTATTTCATTAATCGGAACTGTTTATCGTTATGTATTCCCTGTATTTATAGATAACAAAGAATTTCCTTTTCTTTATCAATGCACTAATGAATACTTAATCTTTTTTCCCATCAAGCCTCATGAAACTATAGTTTCTTTCTCCTTTACTTAATCCGAACGAAATGGCAACGATTTTGGACTCCTCATTTAATAAAACAGGTATTTTCAGCTTACTGTTTAAAGTAACGAAATAAACCTTATCGTGATCTTCCGGAATATTTTCAATTCCCTTATCTAGTTTTACTTCTTCATAGTAAGAATAAACTATTATTGAGCTTGGGTTTTCATTATTATTTTTTCTGTAATACGCTAAAATATACAGAGACATATCTTTTCCTTCTTTATCACATTTTATGTATTTGATTATTACATCACTTAATTTAACAGAATTATCATTCAAATCATAAGCAAAATCACTTAACATTTTTTTATTGCTTTGCATATAACAAAAGTAATAACCTCCACATATTGTTATTATTACAACTAAAATCAATATTACTTTTTTCATAATTATTTTAATTACAAATTCCTTCATTACTTGCGGCATTTGATTCTGTGATTTGTCTACTCGCATTTACAGGCAATGCCATTTTTCTAATGTTTTGTCCTAATTGCCCAGGATTACTACCTCCTCCTAAATACCAGTATCCATAAGAGTCTGGCAAACCTAGCCCTATCAAATTACCGACTTCAATTGCAAAATCTGTGCAGTTATAAGTATTTAGATTATATGTTGAGGGCGCATTATTGGCATAGCCAATTACATCAAGCAATTGGCTTGAGTTTATCGGAATAGACACGCTTACATCAAAAGCATGACCCTGATCATCACCAAATGCTTTTGGATCATTTGGTGATGAAGGATCTACGGTGGTTTTTGGATAATATCCAAAAACACGCCTAATATTCCCTTGTTGTATCGCTATAAAAGTATGACCTACATCAGTATTCTTATTCGAATCAACCGACCATGCATCTGGACTATTAGCAATTGGTTGGTCTACATAAATTGTAATTCTCGCTCCTTGGCTTAAATCAAAACATTTCAGATACGCAAGAATGTCTTTTATTGGTGTTTTGGGACCAACAAAAACAATTGTAGCTATCATATTAGCAGTAGGAGGTATGTAATTACCGATTCCGCTACCACCATTGCCTTCATTGTCTCCACAAGGTTCGTCACCACAAATTTTATCTATAGGGTCGGGAATTTCACAATATTTAATTGTTGAGGCATAAAACCATTTTGTATAGCATTTTTTAGAACCATCAGGGTTATGTGTTGTTATTACAAATCCTGTCGTAATCGAGTAGCAATAGGTTTGGTAGTAGGAAAAATTTATAACGCCACAAGGAACTCTTTTACCTGCTATATTACTTACAGTTTCGACATTTTGTAAGCTAGAAGGTGTTCCAAATTTTGTGATTTCACCTTGTTCAATCCTCCAGCCGTTTGCGAACTGACCATTCGTTTCGTAAAAATTAACCCTACCAGTGAAATTAGTATAGCTTTGGTAATGTGTTTGATTAATATCTGTTTTGAAATTTTGCTCAGCAACAATATTCATAATACAAGTAGTGAGTATTTTGTTTGTTTTGTTTTTGAAAATGAGTAGACGTAATAAACTTCTTCTTTTGTAACTTTCTAGTTGTTCGGGATCAATAACATCCGTTGCAATAAATATTTCATTAGGATTGTTTAACTCAATTTCATAAATATATTCTTTGTCGTTTTCAATAATTTTAACCTGTTGCCAGTTTGGGTTCAAACTGTTTATCCAATTGTTTGGTGATGAGACACTATTGTTTAGTTCATACCAGTTTTTCAATTGTTTTATATCTGTCGAGATTGTTGCTCGTTCTTGCGAGATATCGATTCCTTCATTTTGACAAGACACTATAAATAACAGTATGCAAAAAGTAACAATCCCAATAGATAGCAAATCTTTTTTGCGGGGTGAAGAGGTTTTTTTCATATAAAAAATTATAAAATTAACCAAATGTAATTAAAAAAAACTATAATGTAGATTTCATCTTAAACTATCTACTTAATGCTTAAGTATTTGGATGCACGACAAATTGCATTTCTTAGGATTTTTTTTTAAATCTGCGGGAAAAATTGGCACTCAGATAATACAAGATTACTCAGATTTTATTGATTAATGTACGATAAAAATAAGTGTTTCTTAATCAGAATTATTGTGATTTTTTAAAAGATGCAATTTGTCGTGCACCCTAGGCATTTATTACCTTATGTTTTATACTAATAATTTCCGATCTCTATTATAATGATTAAAAAAAATCAAGAATTCAAAAGAATGACTACTTTTGAGAAATAAATCCCACTTGCTTCCAAAAACACCTATAAGTCGAAAAAATGGCGAGATACAGCA
>JAYVGE010000415.1:0-2713 GCA_043772515.1 Flavobacterium sp.
TGGATAAATAATGGGTTTCATAGATAAATTTTCATTTACATTAAATTGAATTAAGGCTGCATCAACATTGGCATCAATAATATTCAATACATAAAAACCCAAAGTCATTAAGCCCGATAAATCTCGATTTCGTTGAAAAACTTTTTGTGCAGCAATTAATCGGTCGTTATCAAATCGTTCAAATCCGCTACTTCTTTCATAACCTTCTAATCTTCGTTTGTATTCGTCTCTATATTCATGGTATTTTTTGTTATTGTCTATGTAAAAATAGAGACTGGTACCTATTGCACCATAAACCAGTGGAATTTTCCAGTATTTTTTGTTATAGGTTTGACCTAAACCGGGCAAAATAGCCGAATAGAAAGCTGCTTTTGCTGGTGTCAAAGGATCGATGTTATTGGATTTTAAAGTGTCTTTTACTTTCAAAATAGACGCTGTTTTTACTTGGGAAAAAACAGTTATATTTCCCATAAAAAACAGAAAAAGACCTATGGAAATGATTTTATTCACTATCCGTTTATTAGTTTTACAATTCTATTAAAATCTGCTTCGGAGTGAAACGGAATAGTAATTTTTCCTTTTCCATTTCCTGCCACTTTTACATCTACTTTTGTTCCAAAATAGTTCGTAAATGTTTTTTTGTGGTCGTCTTCAATCTCAAAAGATACTGATTTGGGCTGATTGGCAGGTTTGGGTTTTAAGCTTTCGTGATAGTTTTTTACCAACGCTTCTGTATCTCTAACCGAAAGATTCTGGCTAACTATTTTTTGATAAATATCGGTCTGAACGTCTAAATCTTCAATATTTATAATGGCGCGACCGTGCCCCATACTAATAAATCCGTCACGAATACCCGTTTGAATAATCGGATCTAACTTTAAAAGTCTTAGATAATTGGCAATTGTAGAGCGCTTTTTTCCTACGCGATCGCTCATTTGTTCTTGAGTTAATTGAATTTCATCAATCAATCTTTGGTACGAAAGTGCAATCTCTATCGGATCTAAATCATGGCGCTGAATATTTTCTACCAATGCCATAACCAACGATTCGTTGTCGTTAGCAATACGAATGTAGGCAGGAACAGTAGTGAGGCCAATGAGTTTGGATGCTCGCAAACGGCGCTCTCCAGAAATCAATTGGTATTTATTGAATTCTAATTTACGAACAGTGATCGGTTGTATTACGCCAAGCTCTTTTATAGAAGTTGCGAGTTCTCTCAATGATTCTTCATTGAAATTACTTCTAGGCTGAAACGGATTTATTTCTATTGCATCGAGCTCAAGCTCTATAATATTGCCAACAACTTTATCTGCATTTTTATCATCTACCGACTTTATATCGTTCTCAGGGTCTTTTAGCAATGCCGATAATCCTCTTCCTAATGCTTGTTTTTTTATTGCCTTTGTCATACAACTAGTTACTGTTTTTCTTTATAATTTCTCTCGCTAGATCCAAATAGTTAACGGCACCTTTGCTCGTAGCATCATAGTTTATAATACTTTCGCCAAAACTTGGCGCTTCACTCAATTTTACATTTCTTTGAATAACAGTCTCAAAAACCATATCATTAAAATGTTTTTGTACTTCGTCTACTACCTGATTCGACAAACGCAATCTGGAGTCAAACATAGTCAACAACAAACCTTCGATATCTAAATCGGGATTATGAATTTTTTGAATACTCTTTATAGTGTTCAGTAATTTACCCAATCCTTCCAATGCAAAATACTCACATTGAATCGGAATTACCACAGAATCGGCAGCAGTCAAAGCATTCAAAGTAAGTAAACCAAGCGATGGAGCACAATCTATAATAATAAAATCATAGTTATCCTTAACACTTTCTAATGCTTTTTTGAGCATATATTCTCGGTTTTCTTTATCGACCAATTCGATTTCGATAGCAACAAGATCAATATGCGCTGGAATCACATCTACATTTGGAGACGAACATTTTAGGATTGCCTCTAATGGAGTATGACTGTGTTCTAGAATTTGGTAGGTTCCAATTTCTACAGTCTCTACATCGATCCCTAATCCAGAAGTAGCATTTGCCTGAGGATCAGCGTCTATTAGTAATACTTTTTTCTCTAAAACACCTAACGAAGCAGCTAGATTTATTGACGTAGTAGTCTTTCCAACTCCACCTTTCTGATTCGCAATCGCGATGATTTTGCCCATTTGTTTTGTAAATTTTGAACGGTAAAAATACAATTATTTATGGGTTTAGAAAATCTATTTTGTTAACATTTATGAATGCCTAGTTCTTGTTGCTCTTTGCCGTTTATTTTATGAGTTTTTAAGACCTAATCCAACTATGTACTTTGATCTTTTGTTTCGAGAAAATCAAGGACCGTGTTACAAACGAAGCTCACCGAACTCCTATTTTAAAGTATTATGACTGTCCTCCTTTTGAGAAAAAGATGGGCAATCAGGAGCGTTGGCTTCAAATAGCTGGGCTGTTGAACTATTTTTAACGAGATTTATTTGCTTCGTGCCCCGCAACTCCTTGCAAGACAAAAGAACGAGGAAAAACGAAGTTCTCTGAACTCCTATAAAAATAGAAACATAGTGAAGTAATTGTACGCTTTATTTTGAAACATTTACTAAACTTAAATGGTATAATTAATTTACTTTTTTGTCAACACTACAAAAAGAGTACTGCTATTTGCTCTTCTTTGCTTTAATCATCATTTCTAATTGATCCCAAAGT
>JAYVGE010000416.1:0-2713 GCA_043772515.1 Flavobacterium sp.
AAATTGTCAATATCACTGGAATTTGCTCTCTCACTAAGATAAAACAACTTATGGTTTAGAAATCTGTAAAAATGCCATCCTTTACGCTTTCCCTCAATAGCATTCGTAAAAAATTCTATACCTTAGCCTTCGTTAAAAATATACCTGAAAATTCATGAGCTTAAATACACAAAGCCTTCAACCCATAATCAACTTTATCTGGTCAGTTGCCGATGATGTTTTAATCAACAAATACCTCGAAAACCAATACCAAGACGTAATTCTTCCAATGACTGTTTTAAGACGATTGGATTTGGCTTTAGAGCCTTCTAAAGAAAAAGTTTTTAAAACCTATGAAGATTTCAAAGGTAAAATTGACAATCTTTCTGGTTTATTGACTAGTGAGCAACACGGTACAGGCTTAGCTTTTTACAATACCTCTCAGTACACCATGAAAAAGTTACTGGCTGATCCAAAAAACATCAATACTAACTTTCTAGATTATCTCAACGGATTTTCAGAAAACGTACAAGACATAATCAGTAAGTTTAAGTTTCGCAACCAGTTAGAAACTTTTGAAAACACAGGCATTACTTTTTCTCTTTTAGAGAAATTCTGTAATCCAAAATTAGAATTAAGTCCAGACAAAATTTCTCCTATGGCAATGGGGTATATGTTTGAGGATTTGATTAGAAGATTTAACGAGAAAACCAATGCAGCAGCCGGGCGACACTTTACGCCTAGAGAAATCATTGAGCTAATGACACATTTAGTGTACTTACCGGTAAAAGACAAAATACAACAGGGAACCTATTTAGTTTACGACCCTTGTGTAGGTTCAGGAGCGATGCTGACACAATCTAAATTATTTGCTACTAATCCTGAAGGTGAAATCAAATCAAAAGCCACTTTCCATTTATACGGACAAGAGAATACAGGCGAAATGTACGCCACTTGCAAATCGGATATGCTGTTGAAAGGAGAAGATCCTGATAAAATTAAATATGGCTCGACATTAAGCGAATATGGCTTTGACCCGGATTTAAAGTTCAACTTCATGTTGACAAATCCACCTTACGGAACTACTTGGAAGCAAGACCAAGAAAACCTAAACGTAGGTACAGAAAAGAAAATAAGTATTGTTGACAAACGTTTTAATTTACCTATTAAAAACTTTAAAGGAGAACTAGAAACTACTTGTTTAACCTCAAGAAGTAACGACGGACAGTTGATGTTTATGCTACACATGCTCTCAAAAATGAAAGACCCAAAAGATGGAGGTAGCCGTATAGCTTCTATTCACAATGGTTCTGCTTTATTTACTGGTGACGCAGGAAGTGGTGAAAGTGGCATACGCCAATACATTATAGAAAATGATTTATTAGAGTGCATTGTTCAATTACCCAACGATATTTTCTATAACACCGGTATTGCTACTTATGTATGGTTTGTAACCAATGTAAAAGAGAAAAAACGCAAAGGAAAAGTACAATTAATCAATGCATCTTCGGATGCCTTTTACCGTAAAATGAGGAAGCCATTAGGTAGCAAACGAAATGAGTTGATTGCAGAAAATATTGAAACCATTCAAGATTTGTATTTTGACTTTGAAGAAAACGAATACAGTAAGATATTCGACAACGAAGATTTTGGGTTTTACCAAATCACGGTAAACCAACCCGAAAAAGATGAAAAAGGAAAAACCATTACCGATAGCAAAGGAAAACCTAAAGCGGATAGTAGTCTAAAAGACATTGAAAATGTACCTATGAAAGAGAGCATTGACAACTACTTTAAGCGTGAAGTAGTGCCTTTTGCCCCTGATGCTTGGTACGACAAAACGAAGATGAAAGTAGGCTATGAGGTAGCTTTTAATAAATATTTTTACGAATATGAGGGTTTGCGTTCTTTGGCTGATATTACTTCCGATATCTTAAAATTGGAGGAAGAGACGGATGGATTACTCAAAGAAATTATTGCCTAATGGAAAAAATCAAACCCTACAATAAATATAAAAAATCTAGTATTTTATGGCTAGGAAACATTCCAGACCATTGGGAAGAAACTGATGTTAGAAAAATATTCATCGATAATAAGGTAAAGAACGAAGGTTCTAAAGAAAACAACCTACTTACTTTAAGTTATGGAAAGATTAAAAGTAAAGATATAAATACTGTCGACGGTCTTTTACCAGCTTCTTTTGCTAGTTATCAGGTCATTGATAAAGGCTACATTATCCTTCGACTATTAGACCTTCAAAATGACAAAAACAGTTTACGAGTAGGGTATGTCGATAAAAAAGGAATCATTACTAATGCTTATATTGGACTAAAAACTAAAGGGAATATAAATTCAAAATATTATTATTATCTACTACACTTTCTTGATACAATTAAACATTTTTATAATTGTGGTAGTGGCGTTCGTCAATCAATGGGATTTTCAGAATTAGGTAAAGAAAAAATAATACTTCAAACTATTGAAGAACAAATCGCTATCGCCAAATTCCTAGATTATAAACTTCCAAAAATCGATCGCTTTATTAACAAGAAGAAGCAACTCATAAAACTCCTAAACGAGCAAAAGGCAGGAATAATAAATCATGCAGTTACTAAAGGTTTAGATCCTAATGCTAAAATGAAAGATAGCGGTATTGAATGGTTAGGAGAAATTCCAAAACATTGGGGGGTTAGGAAGTTGAAGTATGTGGCAGATTTTCAAAGTGGAGAAATGA
>JAYVGE010000417.1:0-2707 GCA_043772515.1 Flavobacterium sp.
CACACGATATTTAAAAACAGGAGATACGATGGGTCAATCTTCAATTATATGTTACAATAGGGCTAAAAATTGGGGTATTATCATACTTATAAACCAAAGAAACTCAAAAATGAGGCAAAACCTGTTGAGTGAAATTTATGAGACTGTCTTGAAATAAATAAAGCTAGCAAGTAACAGCGGCTTTACGAAATGGCGAAAAATGTGAAAAATTCATATTTTTATTTCGTAAGAAATATTATCTTAGTGAAAAACATTTACTTACAAAATCCGCCACTTCGTGAAGCCGCAAAGTATTGTGTATAAACCAACAGTCAGATAAAAAATGAACGATAATGATACTAAACGACTTTCAAGACTAACTGCAATTCTCACCCATTTGCAAACGAAACGGCTATTAACGGCTACGGAATTAGCCGAAAAATTTTCAATTAGTAAACGAACAATTTATCGAGATATTAAAGCATTAGAGCAAGCGGGAGTACCCATTCTAACAGAAGACGGAAAAGGTTATACTTTAATGGACGGTTACAGAATGCCGCCAGTAATGTTTTCCGAAAGCGAAGCTAATGCTTTAATTACAGCAGAACAATTGGTTTTGAAAAACAAAGACGCATCCTTTGTTAAAAACTACACCGAGGCAATCAGCAAAATAAAATCTGTGTTGCGAAACAACACAAAAGACAAAGCTAACTTACTTTCTAACCGCATTATATCAGCACAAAACAACGAATACGACCGTACAAGCGATAATTTATCGACCCTTCAATTGGCTTTAACAAATTTCAATCTTGTCAAAATAAAATATTATTCGCCAGACAATAACCAAACAACAGAAAGAATCATAGAGCCTTTTGCAATTTACACATCACAAGAAAATTGGTTGCTCATTGCACTTTGTAGATTAAGAAATGATTACAGATCATTTCGCTTAGATAGAATTGAGAGTTTCTTGGTGCAAAACCTCACATTTGAACCTCACAAAATGACCATTGAGGAATATTTTGATATTTGCAGAAAAAAATGTTTAGCACCCTTGACATAGGGTTGTCACAAGAACATTCTATATTTACAACCTAATCAAAATGATAATGAAAAACTTTCACAACTCAACTCTTCTTGCATTAATACTATTCTCGTTTACAGTTCAATCTCAAATACAAACAAACACCTTAAAAAAAATGAACAATCAAACCATTCAAAAATTTTACGTAATCGGAATTTCAACTAGAACAACGAATGAAAATGGACAATCTGCCAAAGACATCGAAGCATTATGGGGTAAATTTTGGAACGAAGAAATTCAAAAACAAATTCCTAATAAAGTTAATGATGAAATTTATGCAGTTTATACTGATTATGAAACTGATTTTACTGGTCATTATACCACCATTGTAGGATTATCCGTAAGTTCGTTGAAAAATATTCCCAAAGGGTTTATTGGCATAACAATTGAACCTACCGTGTACCAAAAATTTGTTTCCAAAGGTAAAATGCCCGAAGCTGTTTTTAATACTTGGTTAGAAATATGGGGAAATAAAGAGCTAAACTTAAAGCCTACCTACAAAGCCGACTTTACTATTACGAAAAAAAATATTATGACGGAGACAATGCAGAAGTAGAAACTTTTATATTCGTAAAAAAATATTTTTTTTTCAAACGTAACAACATTGAAGTAGAAACAATTGGTGAAAAATGTTTTAATGTGTAATTTTGGCAGAAAAACAAATCAATTGAAAAAATTAAAAATACTCGTTTATATTTCTTTGTTGCTGAACGTTCAATTTTCAAATGCTCAGGAATTAGATTCAATTAAAAAAAAGACAATCATTCATCCTCA
Organism: Flavobacterium sp.; assembly: GCA_043772515.1. Taxonomy (GTDB): domain Bacteria; phylum Bacteroidota; class Bacteroidia; order Flavobacteriales; family Flavobacteriaceae; genus Flavobacterium. The sequence goes on from JAYVGE010000417.1 coordinate 1,838, forward strand.
ACAAAAATACACCTTTGAAGATGGCACAGAAAGAATTTATACTAAACCAAGATTTTTTGATATTGTACGAAAAATTCCAAAAGACTTTATCGACACCAACAAAGATTTTGTAGCCGAAGACCACGGCTGGTATTTGGGTGGTGCTTTAGCATCTACTATTATACTCATTCCCGCCGACCAGTACCTTACCAACCGTTCAAGAGAATTTTCGGACAACATAGGCTTAAGTTCAGATAATTTATATTTAGGCAACACCCCAATTCCTAAAAATATAGGTGCGGGCTTTTATTTGGTAGGCAATGGTACCACAGTAATTTTATTGAGTGCAGGTTTTGCAAGTTATGGTTTAATTAAACACGATTATAGAGCCCAAGCAACCGCTACAGGGTTGATAGAAAGCTTAGTGTTATCAGGTGTTTTTGCACAAACCGTAAAACGAATTACAGGCAGAGAAAGCCCTTTCATCGCTCGCCAAAATGGAAATGATGGCGGTGCGTGGCATCCATTTCCTAGCTTTTCAGATTACGCAAAAAATACGCCTCGCTACGATGCTATGCCCTCAGGACATCTAACAACCATCATGGCAGCATTTACTGTAATCACCACCAACTACCCCGAATATAAATGGATTAAACCCGTTGGTTATTCATTAATTGCGGGCATGTGTTTTCAAATGGTGCAGAGTGAAGTACATTGGACTTCAGATTATCCACTCGCTATTTTCATGGGTTATTTTATCGGCAAAACAATTGCTAAAAACAGTTTTACAGAACGAAAAAACAACGAAACAAAGAAACAAAAATATACCAGTAGCTTTTTTGGTAGCAAAATAAATGGATACAATACCATAGGCTTGAGCATAAAATTTTA
>JAYVGE010000418.1:0-6503 GCA_043772515.1 Flavobacterium sp.
AACCTGAGGTGAGGAGAAAAAAGTCAGACTATATTGTAATTGCGTTTGGTATAAAAAGTGGTTGAATTAAATAATGTGCAAAATTCGTTTTTTATAGAAATATGTCTTTTTGATTTTAAAAGCATACAATTAAAAGCTATTCATTTTAGAATATAGATAGAGCTGCGTAAGTTTTTGATAATAAAGCAGTAGAAGATATATAAAAACTTAAAAAAAGCACATTTACTTCCCGATACAGAAATTTGCAAATATGTTTCCCAAAAGCTCATCATTTGTCACTTGCCCAGTAATCATTCCGAACTGATACAACGCTTCCTTAATATCGAGTGCCATAAGGTCGCTGGAAAGATTCGTTTCTAGTCCAAATTTTACTTTCTGAATTTCGTCTAATGCTTTGAGTAGCGAATCGTAATGTCTGGTATTCGTAACGATGGTTTCGTTGTTTCGCAAAGCACCAGTGTTTACAAAAGAAAGCAATTGATTTTTAAGTTCATCAACTCCTAATTTTTCTTTGGCAGAAATCAGTAAAATTTCAGGAATTTCTCTCTTTATATTTTCAATTTCAGTCTCTGTAAGTTTATCGGCTTTGTTACCAATGATAACTAAGGGTTTCAATGGAAACTGATTTTTTATTTTTTCTAATTCTACTTTCAATTTTAATCCCGATACTTTAAACTCGGAGCTGTCAAACAGAAAAACGACAACTTGTGCTTGTTCTATTTTCTCGAAGGTTTTTTTTATTCCGATGCTTTCCACCGCATCTTCCGTTTCACGTATTCCCGCTGTATCTATGAATCTAAAACCGATGCCACCAATTACCAATTCGTCTTCAATTGTGTCACGGGTTGTTCCTGCAATTTCCGAAACAATAGCGCGCTCTTCATTTAGTAACGCATTCAATAACGTAGATTTCCCAACATTAGGTTCCCCTACAATAGCCACTGGAATTCCGTTTTTGATAACGTTTCCTACCGCAAACGAATCGATTAATCGCTTGAGAACAAACTCTATTCTATTCAATAATTCATAAAACTGGGTTCTGTCTGCAAATTCTACATCTTCTTCGGCAAAATCTAATTCGAGCTCAATAAGCGAAGCAAAATTTAATAGCTCTTCACGCAGTTTGGCAATCTCGTTAGAGAAACCACCACGCATTTGTTGCATTGCGATTTGGTGACAGGCTTCGTTGTCTGACGAAATCAAATCGGCTACCGCCTCGGCTTGGGATAGGTCGAGTTTGCCATTCAAGAAGGCTCTTAGCGTAAATTCTCCCGGATTAGCCATTCTACAGCCTTTACGAAGTAATAATTGTATGATTTGTTGCTGAATATAAGTAGAGCCGTGACAGGAAATTTCTATGGTGTTTTCGCCAGTATAAGAATTAGGACCTTTGAAAATAGAAACTAAAACTTCGTCAAGCATTTTTTGCTCGTCTACAATATGCCCCAAATGCAAGGTATGTGATTTTTGTTTTAGTAAATCTTTGTCTTTTATAGATTTAAAAACAGAACTACCAATTGTAATTGCTTCTTCTCCAGAAATTCTAATAACAGCTATTGCTCCTGCTCCAGATGGAGTAGCAAGTGCAACTATAGAATCGTGATTAATCATATTTTGTATCTATTTTTATGCAAAAGTAAGTAAAATAGACAAGCGAACAAGGTTCTAAATACAAAACCCAATGCAATAATTTGGACTAAAATAGAGGACTAATCGATAAAAATTGTTTTATGAGTAAGGATTGCCTAACTTTATAGGATATAACAATTAATTGAACGGTGTTTATGAAAAAGATATTATTTCCTATAGATTTCTCTGAAGTTTCTAATAATGCATTTGATTATGCTTTGGAATTGGCTAATACCGTTGATGCAGAAATTGTATTGCTACATACTTTTGAATTGCCTATAATAGACAATCAATTTTTTCCTGTAAATTATACCATTTTGTACGAGTCCATAGAATTGGCTAATTTTGATATGTTTAAAAAGGAGATTCCAAAACTTCGCACGATTGCCGAAAAACGAAATTTACAACATATAAAATTGAGTCATAAACTACTCGATGGCGAGTTGGTTTATAGTATCAAAAAAGTAATTCAAGAAGAAGCTATCGATTTTGTGGTAATGGGAACCTCTGGTGCAACAGGATGGGAATCCTTTTTTATAAACTCTAACACAGGATCAGTATTAACAGGGGTTACTGTTCCTGTTTTAAGTGTTCCTTTGGAGGGAAAATACAAAAAAATAGAGACAATGGGTTTTACCACACGATATAGAGATAAAGATAAAAAAGCACTTCGAGAGGTTTTAGAAATTGCCAAGAAAACCAAGTCTGATGTAAAGTGTTTGTACGTAAAAACAAGTCATTCGGATGTTACTGTAGCAACGATAAAGGAATGGGAAATCGAATTTATAAACGAACCTGTTCATTTTTCTATTCTAACTTCCGATGATGTGCAAGGAACTATTTTAGATTTTGTTTCTCATAAAAGTATTGATGTCTTGGCAATGCTAACCTATAAAAGAAACTTTTTTTCAGAATTATTTCACCCTAGTTTAACCAAGAAATTTTCAAACGACTCCCGTATTCCTATTTTGGCTTTACATCAAAATTAGAAAAAAGACCAAAGAGTCTAAAAGAAAACCGTTCTACCCTCGACTGTTTTAGTATTCATAAAGGAAAGAGGAAAAAAGTAAGTCACGAATTTAAAGAAAGTGGTATAGGACTTTGACAGAGAGTCTGTTTTTCGGTTTTTCTAGAGCAAAACGCAGAAAGAAATAGTTATCAGATTAAAAAGAGTTAGATAGAATTACACTAATTAAATGTTTTGAAATAAACCCCAATATGCTCATCAATAACGATGGTTATACCTAAAACATTTAATTTTTGATTCTATTTTTTATTTTTCAAATCGCAATTGCTCTTTGCCGTCGTATTTTGTTATATTTGTTTTTCATTAAATAAAAAAATGGAAATATATAACTACAAAAGTAAAAGCTATTCTGAAGAAGTAAACCAAATTAATAAAAAATACAATGCCATTAGTTTGTTTAGACTAGTAAGTATTATTCTTTTTCTGGGATTTATATTTTATTATTTAAAAACGCATAATTCTATTTATAGTACTATTGCGTTTTTTTTGTTTGTCCTTTTTGTTATTTTGATGCGATTACATTCTAAATTAGTTTTTCAGAAACAAGTAAAAGAAGCGCTTACAAAGATTAATAAAGATGAATATTCTTATTTAGAAAAACAAATAAATTCTTTTGAAAACGGAGAAGAATATAACGATTTTCATCATCCTTATGCCTACGATTTAGATATTTTTGGTGCTCATTCTTTGTTTCAGCATCTAAATCGGACAGCAACTTTTGTCGGTAAGAAAGCATTGGCAAAACAACTCTTGATTTTTTTGCCTAATTCCGAAATCAACGACAACCACCAAGCGGTAAAAGAATTGACAAATAAGCTTGATTGGCGTCAGGAATTTGGGACTTTTGCCAAAATTAGTAACGATAGTCAATCGGCTTATGAAACACTATTGCAATGGAGTAAGTTTAACAGTAAGCCTTTGTCAAAAATAAATATATTACTTTCATTCGTAGCACCAGCAGCATTTATGGGTCTATTTGTAGCGTATTTAGTCAGTTCAAATCCTGTTTTTCTATCTTATTTATCGTATTCTTTTATCTTTAATTTAGCTGTTTTGGGTAATTTTTTGAAACGTATTCAAATCGAAATTGCCAATTCTTCCGATATCGATAAAATTATTAAGCACTACAGTTTCATTGTAAAAACCATCGAAAACGAATCTTTTCAATCTAAAAAACTCCTTGATTTACAACAAAAATTAAAATACAAAGACAAAACTGCCAGCATACACCTTAAAGAACTATCAGCATTGTTTGGTAACATGGACAGTATAAGTAATTTTGTAACCGCAATTTTATTTAACGGGACATTTCTTTTTAATCTTCATGTTTTAAAAGCCATGATTCAATGGAAAAATAACCATGCTACGGCCTTAGAACAATGGCTTTTGGTTATTGGTGAGTTTGAAATGTTAAATAGTTTAGCCAATTTTTCATACAATAACCCCGATTTTGTATATCCAAGACTGAATTCCGAATTCAAAATTGATTTTGAAAACCTTAGCCATCCTTTGTTGAATAGCAGAATCAGAATAGGTAATAACGTAAGTTTCAATCCAGAATCGTTTATGATTCTCACAGGATCAAATATGTCTGGTAAGAGTACCTTTTTGCGAAGTTTAGGAATCAATATGGTTTTGACAGGTATTGGAGCACCCGTATGTGCGAGCCAAGCCAATGTACATCCGTTACCTGTTTTGGTTTCGATGCGATTGTCTGATTCCTTGTCGGATAGTGAATCGTATTTTTTTGCCGAAATAAAGCGTTTAAAACTTATTATGAATGCTTTAGAAAACCAGCCCGCCTTTGTATTACTCGACGAGATTTTGAGAGGTACCAATTCTGACGACAAACGCAACGGAACTATCGAAGTAGTCAAAAAAGTGATTGCCAAAAGTGCCATTGGAGCCATTGCTACTCACGATATCGAAGTGTGCTTAACTACCAATGACTATGCAACTATACTCACTAATAAATGTTTTGAAGTCGAAATTAAAAACGATGAATTGCATTTTGATTATAAGCTGCGAGATGGCATTTGCAAAAATAAAAGTGCCACTTTTTTGATGAAAAAAATGGGGGTTATTTAGTAAAACAAAGCATCCAAAACTTGAGGAAATTATTTTGGCTTCAAGGTAAAAAACCTTTGAATAGTAGGGCTATTCAAAGGTTTTTTACAAAGAAAAAGGGAAAAAGAAAACGAAGTTCACTGAACTGCTATGAAAATAGAAACATAGTGACCTAATTAGGGAGTATTCTAAAACATTTACTTAGGTAAAAAAGCGCTGCTTTTTGAATAATAATAACTTTTTAAAATCCGTTTTTTCTGAGTCTTGTCTTTAGCCAATCCGTATCATCCGCATTCTATAGACAAGGCTTTTCTATGCTAATATCATAAACCCCAAAAAGACCATTGCAGGAGAACTAGAAATCCAACAAGGTCTTTTTTTAAGGTTCTTTTTATTCAAAAACCTCACTATCTACAAGCTTTATTAAATAAGGAAAAAATTTTAGAGCTTCTGTGATAAAAATGAGCAAGTAAGTAGCTTTAAATTTTGTTATAATACATTGCTTTTACAATACCATCAGACAATCCTATTTTTGGTACATACATTTGTCTTGCTCCACTCCATTTCATAGCATTGAGATAAATTCTTGTTGCAGGAATAATTACATCGGCACGATCTGGATTCAAACCTAAATCAGAAATTCGCTGTTCATAGGTCAAAGAATTCAAATAAGCATATTGTGAATTAATATAGATATAAGACAATGGCTTTTCTTGTGTTTTTCCAGACATTTTAAATAGCTTATTAATGTTTCCACCAGAGCCAATTATGGTAACTTCTTCATAATCTTCGGTATTAGTTTTAATCCATTTCTCGATTTCATCCCAAACCACATCGCAAACCATATTATTAAGCAAACGTACAGTTCCTGCTTTAAAAGATCTAGAGTTTATCATTTTACCATTAGAAAACAGTGTAAACTCGGTACTACCACCTCCTACATCTACAAATAAATAAGTCAGATCTGTTTTTAATAAGTGATGTAAATCGGTAGAAGCAATAATGGCAGCCTCTTTTTTACCATCAATAATCTCTATTTTTATATCGGCTTTTTCCTTGATTAAAGCAACAACTTCTTTACCGTTATATGCTTCTCTCATCGCCGAAGTTGCAAAGGCCATATAGCGTTCTACTTTATGCACTTTCATCAAAAGTTGAAAGGCTTTCATAGCATCACACATTCTTTCTATGTTCTCTGGAGAAATCTCGCCTACCGTAAAGGCATCTTGCCCTAAACGAATAGGAACACGAACTAAAGAACTTTTGTTAAATTGCGGTTCTTTGCCATCTTGTTCTACAATATTTGCAATCAGCAGGCGCATGGCATTAGAACCAATATCGATTGCTGCATATTTTTTTATCTCAATCATTTTCTTTTGGTTCGTTTAAAAGTTGTCTCATTTAACCACGGTATTCGCTTTTGAAAAAAAGTAGATACGACCCGAGTGATAAAGAACAGGTGAAGCAAATTTACACGAAAAATCATTAATTTAAATTTGCTTCTCCTGTTCGCAGGGCAAACCCCTTTAAAAATATAAAAAAAGAGGCTGAAAATTTTAAACCCATTTGCCTATTCGTCTTTCAGACTCAAGTCATAAATCCTTAAAACTGATAAAATTTATAAATTAATTTAAAAAATTGAATCTAATTTCTGATAATTCTTGGCAAAAAATCTAAAAGCGAATACCCTGTCGCTTCCCTCCTCTTAATTTTAATATCTCGTGTACTACAAAGCTAAAAAGCAATTTATAGTATTTCTTCAAAAACTTCTATTTTGTTT
>JAYVGE010000419.1:0-6487 GCA_043772515.1 Flavobacterium sp.
TCTTAAAAATAAGAAAAGCCATAAACGGTATCACCGTATATTTGTTTGAAACCCATTTTTAGTTTCTTTAAATTCAAACCTACTTGATCTGCCAATTCCTGTAATCCGGGTGGTTCTGCCATATTGGAAATGATGATCTCTTTGGCTTTTCTTATTTTTAAGACATTGTCTTCGTCTATCAAAAACGGACATTGTTCTGCATTAGGGTCTTCGGTTCGGTTAAAATACAAACTTAATAATTCGTATCCTTTGCCTTTGTAATACAAGTTTTTGATGGAAGGATGCAGGCTGTAATGAAACAACTGACTCAATACAATAGCCATCGACGGACTTATATTTCCTTCGTTGTAATATTTTTTGTCTTTATTATCGGGACTTAAAAAAGTGATGTAATTTGCTTCTGTCGAGAATAAAGCGTGAAATTTTTTGATAGAAATAATTACAGATATCACCCAAGAGTTGGGTGACAATTCTAAGTTTAAAGGTAATTCTTTTTGTGGATTATACAAAAGCAAGGATTTTTCTTCCTTCAACTCCAAGGCATAATTCCCTTGATTAAAAATAAATTTTGCGTTGCCTTTGATACCAAAGTGAAACTGAATCAATCCGTTATCTACTTCGCGTTGCGCAAGGAAAACTTCGGAGCTGTCGTTCTGAAAACGAATAAGTGTAAAGTCGTCTTCTATTTTTATAGTTTCTTGAGAACTCATAGCGATATTTTTTTAATTAAACAGCGATCAAAAAGAACGACTTTTATTTAGAACGACTCTAAATAAAATCCTTGAAACAACTTGATTTCAGTGCAAAAATAACAGTTTTTGAATTAAAACAACGATTTAAAACCAAAAAAACATATAGCGATACAAATAGTACTTTGAGCGTTACTTTTATAAACACTATAATGATAATTTTGTTGCACCTCTAGTTAATGAGAATTTATGGAAAATAACAACGCACCAAAACACTACTATTTTTACTCCGTTGGGTTAAGCTACAAAAAAGCAGATGCCGAGATAAGAGGTAAATTTAGTTTAGATGCTTTGGCAAAAACAAGAGTGCTAGAACAAGCAAAGCGGGAAGGCATTCAAAGTTTATTGGTTACTTCAACCTGCAATAGAACCGAAATTTATGGTTATGCCGAACACCCTTTTCAATTAATAAAGTTACTGTGCGAAAACAGCCAAGGAACGATTGAAGAATTTCAAAAAGTAGCTTATGTTTATAAAAATCAGGATGCTATTTCGCATTTGTTTCGAGTAGGAACAGGATTAGATAGCCAAATTTTGGGCGATTTTGAAATTATAAGCCAAATTCGAAATGGTTTTGCCGAATCGAAAGTTTTAGGTTTGTCGAATGCCTTTATGGAACGATTGGTCAATGCGGTGATTCAGGCGAGCAAAAAAATAAAAAACGAAACCGAAATTAGTTCTGGTGCCACGTCGGTATCTTTTGCATCGGTGCAATACATTATGAAAAATGTATCCGATATTGGCAATAAAAATATTCTTCTTTTTGGGACTGGAAAAATTGGAAGAAACACTTGTGAAAACTTGGTAAAACACACCAAAAATGAGCACATTACCTTAATAAATAGAACCAAAGACAAGGCCGAGAAATTGGCGGGAAAGTTAAATTTAATTGTTAAGGATTATTCAGAATTGCATCTCGAATTGCAAAATGCCGATGTGGTGGTGGTGGCAACTGGAGCTCAGAATCCAACAATTGACAAAGCAATACTGAATCTAAAAAAACCAATGCTGATTCTGGATCTGTCCATTCCGAAAAATGTAAATGAGAATGTAAAAGATTTAGAAGGCGTTACTTTAATTCACATGGATCATTTATCTCAAATGACAGATGAAACACTCGAAAACAGAAAAACACATATTCCTGCCGCCGAAGCCATTATTGAAGAAATAAAAGAGGAGTTTTTGGCTTGGACAAAAGCAAGAAAATTTGCTCCTACCATTAATGCCTTGAAAGAAAAACTCAATGCGATGAAAAATTCGGAATTGGATTTTCAAAGCAAAAAAATTTCCAATTTCAATGAAGAGCAAGCCGAAATTATAAGTTCAAGAATCATTCAAAAAATAACAACTCATTTTGCCAATCATTTGAAAGAGGACACCACAATGGTAGACGAAAGTATTGAATGGATTGAAAAAATTTTTCAAATAGAAGCGACTGTAAGATAATGAGCAAAACAATACGTATTGGAACTCGCGATAGCGAACTCGCACTTTGGCAAGCCCACACAGTCGAAAAAAAATTAAATGATTTAGGACATAAAACCGAAATAATTGCCGTAAAATCACAAGGAGATATTATTCTCGACAAACCACTTTACGAACTCGGAATTACAGGAATTTTTACCAAAACCCTCGATGTTGCTATGATTAATGGTCAAGTCGATATTGCTGTACACTCGATGAAGGATGTTCCTACGGCTTTGCCAATAGGAATTGTACAGTCGGCAGTGCTACAAAGAGCCAGTACATTGGATATTCTGGTTCATAAAGGAAACCTCCAATTTCTTGATCAAGAAATAATACCAACAACTATTGCAACAGGAAGCTTGCGTCGTCAGGCACAATGGTTGCATAAATATCCGAGTCATACCACCGTCGATTTGCGTGGCAACGTAAATACCCGAATGCAAAAATTACAAGAAAACGATTGGACGGGAGCTATTTTTGCTGCTGCTGGATTGGATCGCATAGGTCTCACTCCTCCCGATAGCTATCAAGACTCTCCAAAAGAGAGGGTAGTAGAAACGTGTTTCGAATATATTAATCTCGATTGGATGATTCCTGCTCCAGCCCAAGGGGCGATGGTTGTTGTAGCCATGGCAAACGATCCTTTTTGTAGAGAAGCCGTTGCAGAATTGAATGATATCGAAACCGAAGTATGTACGCATATCGAAAGACAATTCTTAAAAAAACTAGAAGGCGGTTGTACAGCGCCAATTGGAGCTTTGGCTATATTTATTGAAGAGGATATTTTGTTCAAAGGAGTCTTGTTTTCTATTGATGGAAAAGAAAAAATTGAAATTGAGAAAACAGTTCCGTTGCAAGAATGGAAAAAATTAGGATACCATTGTGCAATAGAAATTCTAGAAAACGGTGGTGCCCAATTGATGGCGACTATAAAAGAGAGCTTAAAAAAATAAAGTTAGTTAACCCTGTCAGGGTTAACAACATTTGGAGAATGCAAATTCGAAACCAAGGTTTTCACATTTGAAAACTCACAAAACAGAGTGCGTTTTTCTTTTAAATAAAACAAAACATGAATAAAACAGTTATATTATCGACCAAAACACTTTCGGACATTCAGAGACAGAGTCTTTTGAAAGCTGATTTTGACGTATTCGAGGAGGATTTCATTTCGACTAAAAAGCAAGAATTCGAACTCAACGCCATCAATGACAATTTGATTTTTACCAGTCAGAATGCGGCACAGAGCGTTTTGGATAATGCAAATGTTGACGATTTGAAAACCAAAAATGTTTTTTGCGTTGGATTAAAAACAAAAATTCTATTATCCGAAGCTGGGTTTAACGTGGTTGCCTACACGGGTTATGCTGCCGACCTAGCCGAAATTATCGCTTTGATTTATAGCCAAGAAAATTACACTTTTTTTAGCGGAAATCTGCGTAAAGAAACATTACCAAAAGCGTTCGCGGCCGCAGGGATAAAATTCAATGAGATTCAGGTTTATGAAACCACATTGACACCCTGTAAGATTCAAGAAAAACTCGATGCGATTTTGTTTTTCAGTCCTTCTGCCGTCGAAAGTTACTTGAAAAACAATGTTATAAAGAAAGAAATCTGTTTTTGCATAGGCGAAACCACTGCAGAGGCATTAGATAAAATAACAAAAAACATTATAGTTGCTGACCAATCGAGTGTCGAAGACGTGATTGAGGATGTAATTGAAGAATATAAATAATTTAAAACCCCTGCTTCGACAAGCGTTCGACTGGGCTCACGCCGAAGTCTCTGCCTTCGAGAAAGGGGGAAATTAGAACCCAAAAATTAACTTTAACGATTTTATTTACGGTGTTCAGACTGAACACTAAAATACTGAACACGGAACATTATGTTGAAAAACGACCTATTTTTAAAAGCCTTAAAAGGAGAAACTGTACAACGTCCACCAGTTTGGATGATGCGTCAAGCCGGAAGATATTTACCAGAATTTATTGCTTTACGTGACAAATATGATTTTTTTACCCGTTGTCAAACTCCAGAATTGGCTGCCGAAATCACGGTACAGCCCATTCGCAGAATTGCTCCCGATGCGGCCATTTTATTCTCGGATATATTGGTTGTCCCGCAAGCTATGGGAATCGAAGTGTTGATGAAACCTGATTTTGGCCCCTTTTTGCCCAATCCGATTCGTACCATTCAAGACGTCGAAAAAGTAATCGTTCCTAATATTCAGGAGACTTTGGGTTATGTGATGGACGCCATCAAATTGACCAAGGAAATGCTCAATGATGAAGTACCTTTAATCGGTTTTGCAGGTTCTCCGTGGACTATTTTTTGCTATGCTGTAGAAGGAAAAGGGTCTAAAAGTTTTGATACAGCCAAAGGATTTTGTTTTTCGCATCCAGAAGCGGCCCATGTTTTATTGCAAAAAATTACTGACACCACGATTTTATACCTAAAAGAAAAAGTAAAAGCGGGTGTAGATGCCGTTCAGATTTTTGATTCTTGGGGCGGAATGCTTTCTCCTGTTGATTATCAGGAGTTCTCTTGGAAATACATCAACCAAATCGTTGAGGCATTGGCCGATGACGCACCAGTTATTGTTTTCGGAAAAGGATGTTGGTTCGCTCTTGGCGAAATGGGAAAAAGTAGAGCTTCGGCTTTGGGTGTGGATTGGACTTGTTCTCCAAGAAATGCAAGATACCTTTCAGGAGGAAACATTACCTTACAAGGAAATTTCGACCCTTCGAGATTGTTGTCACCAATTCCTCTAATCAAGAAAATGGTACACGAAATGATCGACGAATTCGGAAAAGACAAATACATCGTGAATTTAGGTCACGGAATTTTACCCAATATTCCTGTAGATCACGCCAAAGCGTTTATTGATGCAGTAAAGGAATACGGGCAGTAGTTAGCAATTCTTCTGCAAGGTTTTTTTCGAACCTTGTAGGTATTATTCAAAAAGAGTATAAAAAGACATACCTGCAAGGTTCGGAAAAAACCTTGCAGGATGGTAGAACCAAAGGATTACCTATAAGGTTCGAAAAAAACCTTGCAGGATAGCAGAACCAAAAGGCATACCTACAAGGTTCGAGAAAAACCTTGCAAGATAGCAGAACCAAAAGGGATGACTACAAGGTTCGAAAAACAACTTGCAGGATAGCAGAACCAAATTGAAATAATTAAAAGACACATGCTAAACAAAGGCTTGCGAGATAAAGAAAGTATTCGGATAGACAACGTACTCAAAAAGCTGATGTCATTGGTTTATGTGCCTAAATTTTGGAATTTAGAAGACCTGCTGTATCTTGAAAAGGAGTTGAAAGACTTGGGGATGAATCTCGAGAGCCTTCGTGATTTAGACGAAAAGGAGTTGATTGCCCATTTGGAACGGCTACATTTCGATTGGAATCATTTCGAATTATTTGCAGATTTTTTAATCGCTTTTTCAAAAGAAAGTCAATTTGATTTTTTACAAAAAGCCATTGCCATTTATAATAACATCCAGCAGGGAAGCAAGACTTTTTCGTTTGGAATAAGCTCTAAAATAGCTGCTACTAAAAAATAGAATCTATGGATTTTACAAATTGGAAAACAGAGACAATTGCAAGTATTCTTCCAGAAGAATTCTACAAACTGATTGAAAAGAATAAAAATCATATCAGTAAAACTTTTCCCCTAACATTATCGCATTGTTTAGATTTAGAAAAAACACAAAATTTTATTGCTTTTAATCTTGACAAAGAGAAAAAAAGGGAAGGTTATTATTTTTATGCTAGAGATTTGAAAACGAATAATTTAATTGGATATTTATGTGTAAAAAGCATTGATAACAATATATCTAAGTGTGAATTAGGGTATTTTATAGATGAAGATTTTCAAGGAAAAGGAATAATTTCAAAAGTAGTTTCAGAAACCATTGCTTTTTGTTTTAACGAATTAAAAATGAATAAAATCTTCATTTGCACATCAAAAATGAATAAAGCGAGTCAAAAAATTGCTTTAAAACACGATTTTAAACAAGAAGGAATATTGCGAGAAGAATTCAAAAACGGAGATGGTGTTCTAGAAGACATCGTTTATTTTGGATTGCTTAAATCAGATTATAATACAGATGAAAAATAAATTTTACACCTACATACAAAACCTTCAAGACCAAATCTGTAAAGGTTTAGAAACCGTTGATGGTCAAGCAAAATTTCGTGAAGACCTTTGGGAACGTCCAGAAGGTGGAGGCGGACGAACACGCGTTGTCGAAAATGGAAACGTTATCG
>JAYVGE010000420.1:0-17407 GCA_043772515.1 Flavobacterium sp.
CTCGAAGGGGTAACCCGAAACGTGAGTGGGGCTACACGTGTAGAGCATTGGGATAATTATGCCAATATTACCATGAGAGGTAGCCAAGTTGCCGCTTTTAGAAATGGGATGAACGTAAGCACTACTTGGGGTCCATTGACTGAAGACATGAGTATGATAGAACGAGTAGAATTTGTAAAAGGCCCTGCAGGTTTCATGATAGCCAACGGAAATCCTAGTGGTTTCTATAATGTGGTAACTAAAAAACCAAGCGGAAGAAATAAAGGAGAAGCAAGCTTGTCTTTGGGTAGTTTTGGCATGTATAGAGCTACAATCGATTTTGATGGCAAACTGACTAAAGATGGTAAACTTTTGTACCGTTTCAATGCAATGGGAGAGAAGAAAGACAGTTACCGTGATTTCGATTTTAATGACCGTTACACTTTTGCACCCGTATTAAAATATTTAGTTACAAACAAAACTTCTGTAACGCTAGAATACACACAACAATTTTCTAAAGTAAATGCAGTTGGTAGCAACTACGTTTATGCCAAAAATGGTTACGAAATATTACCAAGAAGTTTTACTACATCAGAAAAAGAATTAGACCCTACACAAATGCTAGAAAGAAGTCTTCTAGGAATTGTAGAACACCAAATAAATGACAAATGGAAACTTACTGCCCAAGGTTCTTACTTAAATTATAAACAAGAAGGAATATCATTATGGCCAGGCGGTTTTGATGCTAATAACCCTGCAATCCTTAAAAGAGCGGGTAATAACTGGGATATTCTAGGAAAAATATATGTCGGGCAAGTTTTTGTAAATGGACAAATTGAAGCAGGAGGAGTTTCGCACAAAATATTAGGAGGATTAGATATGAGTGATAAAACCTTCTACCATGATTGGTTACAACCTTTTACTATGCCCGATTTGGATATTTACAATCCCGTGCATGGCATTCCTGCATCGCCTACTTTTGACAGAAGCAAAGACATAAAAGACAGAGGTGCAAAGTATCAAAATAATTACAAAGGGTTTTATGTACAGGATGAATTAGGATTCCTTGATAATTCTCTTCGCCTGACATTGGCAGGAAGATATACTATATTAAAAGCTGGCGATGCATATAATACTAGTATTACAAACAAAAGATTCACACCTCGTATCGGATTGAGTTATTCTATTGATAAAAACACAGCTGCTTATTTTGTAAGAGATGAATCTTTTACAGAAAATTACGGAACCGATTTTGATAAAAAAAGTTTTAGCCCTCAAACAGGAACCAACCTAGAATTAGGTCTTAAAAGAGACTGGATGAACGGAAAATGGAATTCTACGATTGCTGCCTATCAAATTACCACAAACAATGTACTTACCTTAGATACGGAAAACTCAACAACCGCAAAACAATATAACAAAGAAAGTGGTCAACAAAAAGTAAAAGGTTTTGAAATTGACATTAGAGGCGAAATCTTTAAAAACTTTGATATTATTACCAACTATGCTTTTACAGAAGCAAAAACAACAAAAGATACTAACCCAAATATAGTTGGAAATCAAGTTCCAGGAACGACAAGACATATCCTAAATACTTGGTTAAACTACAAACTAGATAACGGATTACTAAACGGATTAGGTGTTTCGTTAGGATATCAATATCAGATAAAAAGAGCTCCTTGGTACATTTCGCCAGACAACACTAATACACTACCTGATTATTTGCGTGTAGATGGTGGTTTGTCTTATCAAATAAAAAATGTAACTGTAAATCTTATAGTTAATAACATCTTCGACAAATACTTGTATTCTGGAGGGTACTTCGATTACACAAAAATGTATTACTGGCAAGTAGAAGCAGGAACCAACCTACGGGTATCTGTTGCCTACAAATTTTAGATCATGGTAAGTTGTTAGGTTTTGTTTTGTTGAAACTCCTCATTTCGGTGGGGAGTTTTATATGTTGCAGAGGAAGCCAAAACTTATACATTCGATAAAGAAACACTAAAAAATATGACCAATAACAAATAAATTTTACATAATATGAAATCAAACACTTTAAAAATAATAACATGTATCCTTTTTCTCTTCGTTGCAAGTCCACAATTATTTGCTCACGCGCTTTGGATCGAAACCAAAGCAACAGGAACGAAAGGAAAACCACAAGAAGTTTCGGTTTTCTTTGGTGAATTCTCAGAGAATGACATTACGGCTTCTGCCAAATGGTTTTCGGATCTAAAAGACTTCTCTTTGGTTTTAGTCTCGCCTTCAAAAAAAGAAACCAAACTAACAGCTACTGCATTAGAAAAAAAGTACTTAGCTTTTTTTACTCCAGACGAAGATGGGGTTTATACTGTTGTGATGCATCATACGGTAAAAGACACCTACGGCACCATGAAATTAGATTACAATTCTAGCGCTACGGTAGTTGTAGGCAACAAATTATTGGGTAATGACGCTACTGTAAATCCTAATAAAATTAGTTTATTTTCGGAAAACACTGCGGTTATCAACCAAAATAAAACCCTGACAGTAAAAGCATTGTACGAAACAAAACTGGCAAAAGAGCAAAAAATAAAAGTAATTGCTCCTAATGGTTGGGAAAAAGAATTGTATACCAATGAAAACGGAGAAATCGCATTTACACCGCTTTGGACTGGAAAATACATGGTAGAATTTGCTTATACCGAAAAAACCGCTGGCGAACATAACGGAAAAAAATATGAAGAGATATGGAAAATGGCTACCTATTTAATAGACGTCAAATAAGAACATGTATCCCCTCAATAACAAAAAGCCTTGCATAAATACGCAAGGCTTTTTGTTGTTATTCGAGTCTTAAGGAACAGATATTTTAGGTTATACCCTTAGTATTTATAAAGTAACACAATAGCTACTCTCTCTCCTTTGAAGAGAATTGGGATGCAGGGCAAACGCCTTTAACATTATTCGACACGAATTACACGAATTAGCACAAATTTTAAAAAATTAAATTTCACGAGTTATGAAAATTTGTGTAATTCAAAAAGTAATTATTCGTGTAAATTGGTGTAATTCGTGTCAAACTTTTTTTTAAAAAGCGTTTGCCCTGAATTGGGATGAGGATAGTGTGCTTATAATTCACTTCAAATAACAGTAAGAAAAGTGTACAACAAATTGCATTTCTTAGATTTTTTTTTTAAAATCTGTGTAATTCTGAGTCAAAATGGGCAAGCCAGGGCAAACGCCTCTAAAAAAAGCAAATGCTACTTTACGATTTCCTAAACTATCAATTAGCCATAGATTTCAAGAAAGTGGGTTTGCGACTTTGACAAAGAGTTGCTAACTAAGTAAAGCCTTGACAATAAAACTCGGATGACACGGATTGGTTAAAACCAAGACACAGAAAAAAACGGATAAAATGTCCTTTTTTTTATTTAAAAAAGAAAAATCAAGCATAACATGGCAACGGTTTATTTTTATTAAAAAAAAAGGAAAAAGAATGTTTTACTACGGTAAATTCTAGGCTTAAATGATATAATTAGGTATAACAGCAGGACAAACACTTTTAAAACCACTAAATCGATTATAAAAGTGAAAGACAAATTAATTAAAAGGGGGGTGTTTAAAAAAAACATCCATAAAATACGGTTTTAACAAGCGATACCTAAACACTTCTACTTGTATTTTTAATTTAGAAAAATGAGAAACATATCAATAGTATTACAAAAATAAAAATATTTTAAAACACAAACACCTAACAAACAATACGTTGTAATTATTTTAACATTTTATTTGTATTTAGTCTATATAAGTTTTGATAACCCAGTTTTACCTATTACTTTTGCGCTATTATTAATTATTCTAAATAAAATGAAAGCACAACACCTAATTTATGCAACTTTATTGCTTACAAGTACTGTAAGTTTTGCTCAAAAAAAGAGCAATGACTACAGTAATGATGAAGTTAATACCTCAATAAACGACACTGTAAAAAACAAAAAAGGAGAAATTCTTCAGGAAGTTGTTATTACAGCAAATCATCAGAACAAACCGGTAAGCGCTTTACGTTCGGGTTTGAAACCAATGGATACACCACAAAGTGTACAAGTAATTGATGCCGAAATTATCGAGCAACAACAAGCTATCCGCTTGAGCGAAGTACTAAAAAACGCCAATGGTATTTATGTTGGTTCTGCTCGTGGTGGAGCTCAAGAGTCCTTTTTCTCAAGAGGATACGCTATGGAAGCCAATAATATGTTTAAAAACGGTTTTCGATATAATGCAGGATCTATTCCTGATGTTGCTTCTCTAGACAAAGTAGAATTCCTAAAAGGGGGTTCTGCCCTGTTATACGGGAATGTAGCTCCAGGAGGAATCTTAAATTTGGTTACCAAAACACCTTCTTTCAAAAGCGGTGGAGAAGTAGCCATGCAAATGGGAAGTAATGCTTTCTACAAACCATCTGTAGATTTTTATGGCCCTTTGAATAAAAATATTGCCTATCGATTTTCTGGTTCTTACGAAAACGCAGCAAGTTTTAGAGATGTAGTAAAAAGCGAACGCATTTACATTAATCCCTCTTTCCTCTTTAACGTAAGTGACAAAACGCAAATTACGGTACAAGGAGATTATTTGGATGCCGATTGGACTCCTGATTTTGGAACAGGAATAATCACAACAGATACAGAAACAATCAAAGACGATATTGTAGATGTGCCTCGTAATAATTTTTATGGATCACTTTGGTCTAAAGGAAAAACAAAATCGGCTAGTGGTTCTATTTTGTTAAATCATAATCTTAATGACAATTGGAAATTAAACTTTAATAGTTCTTTTCAATTTTATGATAGAACTCAAAAATCAACGGCTCAATTATCTAATTTAGATGATATTAAATTGCACCCAGTTCGTGGTGACTGGAATAGACCATTAGTTCAGAATAAAAATTTAGAAAAAATAGTTGGAGACCAATTAAGTTTACAAGGTACTTTTAATACAGGAACCATCAAGCACCAAGTATTTACAGGAGCAGATTGGGAAAATTCATTTGCAACAGCTTACACTTATACATTTGATGAAAAACCAGTACTAGTAAATGGTCTGCCAGTACTCTCGGGAAAAATCCCCGCAACAAATCTTTATGACATTATCAACCTCTTTTCTTTCGACCCTGCAACACAAAAAAACGAAATTCCTAATGCTAGAATTTCTGCAATAGCAAATACAGAAACAAATCGTTTTGGTGTTTATGCACAGGATTTAATTTCGATTACAGATAAAATTAAAGTTTTGGCAGGTATTCGTTGGTCTTGGCAAGAAAATGAAGTTTCTACCTATAATGAGAAATACGATCTCGTTAAGAAAATTCAAATGACTTCTCCAAAAGACGCAACAGCAGTTGTGGCCAGAAAACGTTTGGACAAAGCCTTTTCTCCAAAAGTGGGATTAGTATATCAACCAACAACAGACCTGTCGTTATTTGCAAGTTATTCTAGCTCTTTTTCACCAAATTCTGGACTAACCGTTAGCGGTGATGTACTTGAAGCATCAATCATAGACCAATATGAAGCAGGTATCAAAAAAGACTTTTGGAAAGGAATTTTAAGTACTAATGTTACTGTTTATCAAATTGCAAATAGTAATTTAGCACAAACAGCTCCTTATTTGGCAGACGGAGTTACTGTTAATATAAATTCAAACACAAAAGTTTTGGGTGGAGGAACAAAAAGCAAAGGTATTGAACTTGATATTACTGCAAGACCTCTTGAAGGTTTGAGTATCAATGCAGGTTACAGCTACAACGATATGCGTTATACGAATACTTCAGGAACAAACGGAAGTTTCGTAAAGGGAGATCGTCTAGCAAGAACTCCCAAAAATACAGCAAATCTAAGCTTTTACTACACTTTGTCTTCTGGAACCTTAAAAGGACTTTCTTTTGGAGCTATCGGAAACTATATAGGAAACCGCCTTGGAGGATGGAATAACGATTATCTATGGACAGATGTTACACCTAAAGCTACCCCTGCTAATCCAAAACCAGAAACGAAATACGACATATCCATTAGAAACAGAGAAATTCCATTAAAAGGATATACTACTATTGATGCGTCTCTAGGTTACGAGTGGAAACAATTTTCAATCTTGTGTAGACTATCTAATGTTGCCAATGTATTGAATTATACCGTACACGAAAATTACAGTGTAAACCCAATCGCTCCTCGTCAGGTTATGACAAGCTTAAAATACAAATTCTAGAAAGAAATTTTCTTTTTTAGCCTACTATCAATGACTTTTTTCTGAGTTTTCATTTATTTGAAAATCAGAAAAAGGTTTTTGGTTTTTTAGCCAAAAATCAACTATTTTCGTAAAAACTAAAAAAAAAGAAATACAGCACACAAAAAAATGAAAAAAGCAAAACTACTTAGAAACTTACACCGTGACTTAGGTTATTTTTACATCGGATTGATCATCTCTTTTTCTCTTTCCGGAATTATAATGAACCACAGAGAACATTGGCATCCAGAAAAATACACTACCGATACAAAAGCCATTGAAGTAAAATTGCCAGAAGAAAGCAAAATCAACGAAAAATTTGCCGAAAATTTAGGTAAACAACTGGGTATTGATGACAAAATAAGACGCCACATGGTAAAAAAAGGAACATTTAAAATTTCTTTTGAAAAGCATGATGTCGAAATTGACATGAAAACGGGAAAAGGAGAAATTGTTTCCTTCAACAAAACCCCTTTCATCAGTCAAACTATGAAGTTACATAAAAGCAATTCGGACTGGTGGATTTATTATTCTGATATTTTTGCTTTTAGTTTAATTGCCATTGCCGTAACTGGAGCCATAATGATCAAATCGGCTAGCAAATTTAGCTTCAAAAACCGAGGTTGGAAACTGGCAGTAGCAGGAGTTGTGTTTCCGTTACTGTTCTTGTTTTTGTTGAGTTAAAAGACGAATCCTTCAACCCTTTGAGAGTTTAAAACGCTAGAAGGTCTTTTAAACAAAAAATCCCATTCGCTTAGCAAATGGGATTTTTATATTTTAAAAAGAAATTAATGTCTACTTCAATCCAGCCAAACTCTGCTCAATCGTAGTAATTTTAGAAAGTGCATCGGCTTCTTTTTGCTTTTCATTTGCCAAAACTTTTTCTGGTGCTCCAGCAACAAATTTCTCGTTAGCCAATTTGTTTTGAACCGATTTCAAGAATCCTTGCGTATACACTAACTCAGCCGTTAGTTTCGCAATTTCTTCCTCCACATTTATATTTCCAGTAATTGGAATAAAATACTCATTCGATTTTACACGAAAAGATAGCGCTCCGTCTACTTTATCCGAAACGTATGCTAGCGAAGTAATGTTGCCTAATTTGATCACAACCGAATCAAAATAAGTCGACGCTTTATCATTGTTGACAACCTTCAATTCGATAGTATCCTTGAACGGAATATTCTTGTCTTTACGAATGGTTCTTATTCCTGAAATGACCTCTATAACACCGTCAAAATCGGTAATTAAACCCGTATCGAATGGTTTCATTTCTGGCCAAGTCGAAACAATTAATGCTTCTTGAGTCGTTCTCTCGGCAAGAATCTGCCAAATTTCCTCTGTCAAGAAAGGCATAAAAGGGTGCAATAATTTTAGATTGTTTTCTAGCATTTCTATCGCTTTCGCAAAAGTCACGCTGTCAATTGGTTGTTGGTATGCTGGTTTTATCATCTCTAGGAACCAAGAACAGAAATCGTCCCAAACCAATTTATAAATTCCCATTAAGGCATCGGAGATTCTATATTTTTCAAAATTATCCTCGATTTCCAAAAGTGTTTGTTGCAATTTGGCTTCGTACCATTCAATCGCCACTTTAGAAGACTCTGGTTGCGCAATAGCATCCGAAATCTCCCATCCTTTTATTAGTTTAAAAGCATTCCAAATCTTGTTGGTAAACGCTTTGCCTTGGTTACACAATTCTTCTTCAAACATAATGTCATTTCCGGCAGAGGCACTCAAAAGTAATCCTACACGTACTCCGTCGGCTCCAAATTTTTCGATTAAGTCTAAAGGATCAGGAGAATTTCCTAATGATTTAGACATTTTACGACGTTGTTTATCCCGAACCAAGCCCGTTAAATATACATTTGTAAATGGTTTTTTATCCGTATATTCATATCCCGCAATAATCATTCTAGCCACCCAAAAAAACAAAATATCTGGTCCAGTAACTAAGTCATTGGTTGGGTAATAGTATTTAAAATCTTCGCTTTCAGGATTCATAACCCCTCCAAAAACAGACATCGGCCATAACCAAGACGAAAACCAAGTATCGAGCGCATCAACATCTTGACGAAGGTTATTCGTTGTTAGTTGTTGGTTATT
Source organism: Flavobacterium sp. (assembly GCA_043772515.1). Taxonomy (GTDB): domain Bacteria; phylum Bacteroidota; class Bacteroidia; order Flavobacteriales; family Flavobacteriaceae; genus Flavobacterium. Next base: position 8,344 of record JAYVGE010000420.1, read on the forward strand.
GGTTTTCGCTTTTGCCAAAACCAAAGCTTCTTCGATAGATTCGGCCACCACAAAATCTTCTTTTCCATCACCATAAAAATAGGCTGGAATTTGTTGCCCCCACCATAATTGACGAGAGATATTCCAATCCCGAATATTCTCTAACCAATGTTTGTATGTGTTTTCAAAACGTTTGGGATGCAATTTTACTTCCCCATCAACCAAAACAGATTGTATGGCGGGTTTTACCAAATCTTCCATTTTCAAAAACCATTGATCGGATAAGCGAGGTTCGATTACCGCTTTGGTTCTTTCAGAAGTTCCTACTTTGTTTAAGTGCATTTCTGTTTTCTCAAGAGCACCAATTGTTTCTAATTCTTGAGCAATTTCGGTACGAACCACAAAACGATCTTTTCCTTGATAATGCAGACCAAAACTATTGAGTGTCGCATCTTCATTAAAAATATCAATAATTTCAAGGCTGTGTTTTTCGCCCAATGCTTTATCATTCATATCGTGAGCAGGAGTAACTTTCAAACATCCCGTTCCAAATTCGATATCTACATACTCATCTTCGATAATAGGAATTACTCTTCCACAGATAGGAACAATCGCTTTTCTTCCATTCAAATGGGTAAAACGTTCATCATTTGGATTGATGCAAATAGCTGTATCTCCAAAAATAGTTTCTGGACGAGTTGTTGCAATAGTAAGAAAATCCTCACTTCCTTCAATCTTATATTTTAAGAAAAATAATTTACCTTGTTGTTCTTCAAAAATCACTTCTTCATCAGAAAGTGTTGTTTTTGCCTCTGGATCCCAATTGACCATTCGGTACCCTCTATAAATCAATCCTTTATTGTACAAATCTACAAAAGACCGAATTACAGATGCCGACATGTCTGGATCCATAGTAAATTTGGTACGTTCCCAATCGCAAGAAGCTCCTAATTTTTTTAATTGATCCAGAATTACACCTCCGTATTTATCTGTCCATTCCCATGCGTGGACTAGAAATTCATCACGGGTCAAATCGTTTTTATTAATTCCTTCTGCTTTTAGTTTGGCAACTACTTTGGCTTCTGTAGCAATAGAAGCGTGATCTGTTCCAGGAACCCAACAAGCATTGAAACCTTTGAGACGTGCTCTTCGAATCAAGACATCTTGAATGGTGTTGTTAAGCATGTGTCCCATGTGTAAAACTCCGGTTACATTTGGAGTAGGAATTACAATAGTATAAGGCGTTCTGTGATCTGGCTCCGAATGAAAATAATTGTTCTTCATCCAGTAGTCATACCATTTACTTTCAATGGTTTTAGCGTCAAATTGTGCAGGAATAGTCATTTTATTATAGATATTAGTCTAACCGTTGATTTGTAGATACTATTGCCGATTATACGAATTAACCGTAGTAACAAATAAACTTTTAAACTTTGGTTTGATTTTTGTAATTCTAATAAGGACAAAAGTAAATAATAAAGTACACTATAAAAAGAGAAATAAAAATTTGTAGCATTAATTAAAAGAAAGTACATTTACTTAACGATTAAAATAAAATCAAATGAAAAATATAGCCGCAATAATAGCGATATTATTTACAAGTATCATGAGTTTTGCCCAAAATGGTCCTAAAATTGAATTTTCGGCTCCAGAAAACACCATTGATTACGGAACGATATCAAAAGGAAACGATAATGGAATACGTGTATTTGAGTTTACAAATACTGGAGATGCACCACTAATTATAACTACGGTACAGTCTACAGCTAGTTGTACCATTTTGTCTAAACCAAGCAATTCTATTCTACCCGGAAAATCAGGAAAAATTGAAATTAAATACAATATGACACCGGGTCCTATCCGAAAAACAATTTCGGTAGAATCGAATGCTGTAAATTATGACCAAGGCAGAGTTCCTCTTAAAATTAAAGGGGAAGTAACTACTGGTTAAAAACAAAAAAAGGCAAGTAAAACGCGTTTACATATACTCCGTAAATCTATGAGTATTAACCTGAAAAAACTTTAACCTAAAGAAAAACGCTTCTTGATCCTTTTCAAGAAGCGTTTTTCTTTATAACTCATCCAAAAGCTGAAATTTAAACTGCAACAGTTGACTATTTCTCTCGATTTCCAGTGCAATCCAAGTATCCTCTTCGTTTTTAAATATGGCATTAATTTGTTCTAATGTATATCTAAATCCGGGATTTTTGTTGATAGAAACAATCACATCGCCTTTTTGCAAACCAGATCTCGCTGCTGCGGAGTTTTTGCGCACATTTACGATTTCATAAATTGGTTTTAATTCGAACTTATACTTAAAATCGTTGGTAATATTCCTTCCCGACTCATCAAAAGTAATGCCTTGTGAAAGGACTGTTTGCAATTGAACAGTTGCTGCAACCCATTGCAAACCATGATGCTGAATTTCGACACCTCCTTTATTGTAACTAAAAGAGGCATTAAATTCATTGTTTTTCTTTAGATACAACTTTTCATTAGCGTAATCAAAAACAACCGAAAATCGCTTCATAATTTCTCCTCCAACAGAACCCACTCTGTTGGGTACCATTTTTACATTCTTTATCGAACTAGAATCAGGAAAAGCAACAATAGGATTATCAAACTCAAAATCATTCATCTTAAAAGCGGCAACTCTCGCCCTTTTGCCTTCTATATCCCCGCTGAATCCTTTTCCTAGAAAATCATCAAAATTTTTGACAGGTACTTTTATAGCTTCATTATAATTTTGAAAAAGCCAAACCGCATCACTGTTACCAATATCTATTAACAATTTTGTCTCCGTTATTTTCTCCTCCATGTGAATACTTCCAACTACATACGGTTTTGATTTTTCGATAGTAATGGCAACCTTTTTGTATTTTTTTTCTATTCGCTTTCGATATTTTGGAATGTCTTTATAAACAATCACTCTCTTTTTCGAATAATTAATTTCGACCAAATTATTCTTAAAAAAGGCATAACCAATAATTCCGTTTACAGGAATTCCGATACTCGATGATAAATTAAAATTTTGATCTAAAATAATATAAACTTGATGATTCGACGATTTTAGACCCGCAGTTTCAAGTCTATTATTCGTCGATTTCAAACCTTCAATAGCAGCTTCACTCCCAAGTCCTCGAAGGCTAATTTTTTGGACATTAAGAAAATTAATTTCTTTTTCATCATCCAAACTAAATAATAATGTCTCCTCGACTCCTGTATCAAGCATAAAATTAAGAGTAACACCATTAACTATTAATGGAATAAACACCAAATTATTAATCGACTTAAAAGGAATGCTCACTTTGTCTATTCCCATTTCAAACTGAAACCCGTCCTGAGCCCAAACAGGAAATTCAAATAGAAGTAGAAGAAATAATGGTAGTGCTTTTTTCATTTGAATTCGTTTACATAAAAATAACAAAAAAACATATTCGAATTACATATCCAACAACAAATACGCTTATTGATTGCATTAAATTCGGAAAAAAATTCGCAAATTTGCAATTCAATAATTTAGAAAGTATGCCAAAAATTTCAACCAAGGGAAAACAAATGCCCGAATCTCCAATTAGAAAATTGGTTCCTTATGCAGATATAGCAAAAAAGAACGGAAATAAAGTCTATCATCTAAACATAGGTCAACCAGATATAAAAACGCCAGAAGTTGCGATGAATGCCGTTAAGAATTTTGATATAAAAGTATTAGAATACAGTCATTCCGCAGGTTTTGAAAGCTATAGAACCAAATTGTCTGCCTTTTACAAAAACCAAGGACTTCCAATAGACGTTGCCGACATCATTATTACCACTGGTGGCTCTGAAGCTTTACTTTTTGCCATGGGAAGCACGATGGACCAAGGAGATGAAATCATTATCCCAGAACCCTTTTATGCCAACTACAATGGGTTTTCGACTGCATCTGGTGTAAAAGTTGTTCCAGTTATTTCTACAATTGAAACTGGATTTGCATTGCCTCCGATTGCCGATTTCGAAAAACTAATTACTCCCAAAACAAAAGCAATTCTTATTTGCAATCCAGGAAACCCAACTGGCTACCTATATTCTAAAGAAGAAATTCTACAATTAGCAGCCTTAGTTAAGAAACATGATTTGTTCTTGATTGCCGATGAAGTTTACAGAGAATTTACCTATGACGGCGATGTGCATTACTCTGTTATGAACATTCCTGGTATAGAAGAAAATGCAATAATGATTGATTCTGTTTCAAAAAGATACAGCATGTGTGGCGCAAGAATTGGATGCATTGTTTCTAAAAACAAAGAATTGATGGCAACTGCGATGAAATTTGCACAAGCAAGATTGAGTCCACCAACATTTGCACAAGTTGCCAGCGAAGCAGCTCTAGACACACCACAAAGCTATTTCGACGAAGTAATTACCGAATACAAAGAACGTAGAGATACACTTATTGAAGAATTAAATAAAATAGAAGGAGTAACAGTAGCTACTCCAAAAGGAGCTTTTTACTGTATTGCAGAATTACCAATTGACAACGCAGACACCTTTGCACAATGGCTTTTAGAGTCTTATGATTTAAACAAAGAAACCGTGATGGTTGCTCCGGCAGCAGGTTTTTATTCGACTCCAGGAGTTGGACTCAACCAAGTTAGAATTGCTTATGTACTAAAAACAGAAGATTTAATTCGTGCCGTACGCATTCTAAAAGAAGCTATTTTAGTTTACAACGCCAAATAATTTTTATTTTACATCACCCCATATTAGGGTTAAGCATAAGTTCCGAAAAAACAATTACCGAACTCAAAACCATACTTTCAAAGGCAGTAACACAATTGGTGTTACTGCCTTTGGTATTTTATACCATACATTAGAGTTTCATGTTAGATAAGATAAAATAAAAAAACAACAACCCACAAACGCTGTTCCTACAACTAAAATTAAATTGTAGAAGCGATAGAAAATCTTTAATTAATATTAATTATCTTTACAGCTTAAATAAATTTACTAAAAATAAAAGCAAATTTTTAATGATCAACAACGAAGAATTTCATGACGAAATAGGAGAAAATCATATTAGTACCAATGCAAAAAATCCAGTAAGAGCGGATGCTTTTGACATTACAGATGAAATAAAAATAGAAAGAATAAAAAAAGATGTCGAAAATATACTACTAACACTAGGGATGGATTTGACAGACGACAGCATGAAAGGCACACCGAATCGTGTAGCCAAAATGTTTGTAAAAGAAATCTTTGGAGGGCTAAATCCAGACAAAAAACCCAAAGCATCTACATTTGACAACAACTACAAATACGGAGAGATGTTGGTCGAAAAAAACATTACGGTTTATTCTACTTGTGAGCATCATTTATTACCAATTATAGGTAGAGCCCATGTAGCTTACATTTCTAACGGAAGGGTAATTGGACTTTCAAAAATGAATCGTATTGTCGAATTTTACTCCAAAAGACCACAAGTACAAGAACGACTAACGATGCAAATTGTTCAAGAATTACAAATTGCTTTAGGCACAGAAGATGTTGCCTGCGTAATTGATGCCAAACACCTTTGTGTAAATTCTAGAGGCGTTAGCGACATTGAAAGCAGCACCGTAACCTCTGAATTTGGAGGAAAATTTAAAGATGCCCAAACAAAAAGAGAATTTTTGGACTATATCAAATTAGATACTAAATTTTAAATTAACATTAGTCCTTCTAAATTTGCCTCTTCGACACGTACACCTATTGGATTCTGAGCCTAGACGATGTAGTGCCACGGTAAAGTAAGTAGGAATCCTAAAAACAATCCGATAAAAAAATAAAAAAAACATGCCTTTACACAAGACACAAACTCTTAAAATATACAATTCTCTTTCAGGAGAAAAAGAAACATTTACACCAATCCATGAAGGAAACGTAGGAATGTATGTTTGTGGCCCCACCGTTTACAGCAATGTACACTTAGGAAATGTAAGAACTTTCATGTCTTTTGATGTAATCTTTAGGTATTTTTTGCATTTGGGTTACAAAGTACGCTACGTTCGAAACATTACCGATGTCGGACATATTGTAGATGATGTGGATGAAGGCGAAGACAAAATCGCAAAAAAAGCACGTTTAGAGCAACTCGAACCCATGGAAGTCGTACAACGCTACACGGTAGATTTTCATGAAATCCTAAGTGACTTCAACTTTTTGCCACCAAGTATTGAACCCACAGCAACGGGACATATTATTGAGCAAATAGAAATAGTTAAGACCATTATCGACAAAGGAATTGGCTATGAAGTAAATGGTTCCGTTTATTTTGATGTGGTAAAATTTAACGAAACCAACCATTACGGGCGATTAAGCGGTCGCAATATAGAAGATATGCTTGCCAACACCCGTGAACTTGACGGGCAATCTGACAAAAAAAATTCACAAGATTTTGCACTTTGGAAAAAAGCCGAGCCACAACACATCATGCGTTGGCCTTCGCCTTGGAGCGATGGTTTTCCGGGTTGGCATCTCGAATGTACCGCAATGAGTACCAAATATCTCGGCAATCATTTTGACATTCACGGAGGTGGAATGGATTTAAAATTCCCTCATCACGAATGCGAAATAGCTCAAAACGAAACTTGTACTGGTCAAACTCCCGTAAATTATTGGATGCATGCCAATATGCTAACATTGAACGGAAAAAAAATGGCAAAATCTACCGGAAATAATATCTTGCCAAGAGAAATTTTAACTGGAGACAACACCATTTTAAGCAAAGCATTCTCTGCTTCGGTAGCCCGTTTTTTTATGCTTCAAGCACATTACAGAAGCATACTAGATTTCTCTGATGACGCCATTGTAGCTGCAGAAAAAGGGTTTAAGAGATTAATGGAGGCCGTAGATTCTTTGAACAATATTACCTCAGGATCAAACAGTTCATTTGATATAGCTAATTGGAAACAGTTGTGTTATGACGCTATGAATGATGATTTTAACACCCCCATCTTGATTGCACAATTGTTTGAAGGCGTTCGCTACATCAATTTATTAAAAGAAGGAACGGCAAGCTTGACCGCCGAAGATTTAAAAACACTTGCCACAACGCTAAACGAGTTTGTTTTTGATGTTTTAGGCTTAGAGAATGAAAAAAAATCGGATTCTAATAATAACAAATTAGAAGGCACAGTCAATATGCTCATCGAAATGCGAAAACAAGCCCGAGACAATAAAAATTTTGCACTCTCGGACCAAATTAGAGACCAATTGATTGCTTTAGGAATACAATTGAAAGACGGTAAAGAAGGAACGAGTTTTAGTATTCAGTAAGTAATGTTCCGTTTATTAAGTTTTAAAAGAGCAACCATTCGGGTTAATGATGCTCATTACCAAAAAACCGAACACACTGTTTATGCTATCCAAAATACTCATCTATCCATTTGTGCTGCTTGTTCGGTTCTACCAAGGAGCTATTTCTCCTTTTACACCTGCTGCTTGCAGATTTGAGCCTACGTGTTCAAGCTATATGATTGTGGCCTTACAAACTCATGGTTTGTTTTACGGTAGTTTTTTGGGAATCAAAAGAATTTTGAGTTGTCATCCTTGGGGAAAAACGGGTTACGATCCTGTTCCAGAAAAAAAATGCAATGGCAAACACGATTTATAACACTTAGTAAAGGTTTTGAAATAAAACGTAAAGAAGTTATTTTGATCTCTTCAAGACGACATCCTTTGAGGAAAGGATGGATGAGCAGGAGCGTTGGCGTTAAATAGCTGGGCTATTGAACTATTTTTTTTAACGAGATTGCCTTGCTACGCACCTCGCAACTCCTCACAAAAGGGCAAAAGAACGAGATAAAACGAAGTTTACTGAACTCCTATAAAAACAGAAACATCATGAAGTAATGGCACCAATTTATTTTAAAACATTTACTTAAGAAAAATCATAACATTAATTTGGCACTCAAACCAAAACAACAAATGTATTTTTACATTAAATAAAAAAATTATGACACACTCTTTGAACATCGTTTGGAATCCTTCGGAAGGAATAGATTTAGGCTTTTTTATAATACGATACTACAGCTTAATGTTTGTAATCGCTTTTGGACTAGGTTGGTTCATCATGAAAAAGATATTTGAACGTGAAAATGAATCTTTAGAAAAACTAGACTCCTTGTTTATCTGGACTGTTCTTGCCACTTTGGTTGGCGCACGACTCGGACATGTTTTCTTTTATGATTGGGAATACTACCGCAATAACTTATTAGAAATATTTTTGCCTGTACGATTCAATCCCACATTCGAATTTACTGGTTTTCAAGGACTAGCGAGTCACGGAGCCGCAATATCAATTATAATCGTAATGTATTATTACAGCAAAAAAGTTATAAAAAAACCACAATTATGGATTTTAGACCGAATCGTAATTGCCGTAGCCAGCGGCGCTATCTTTGTGCGTTTGGGTAATTTTTTTAATTCTGAAATTGTAGGAGACGTAACGACTTCACCCTTTGGAATTAAATTTATTAGAGACCAATTTACCCCAAGAGATGCCGTAAATGCAACACAGTTGTCCGACCCAAAAGAAGCTTACAACGCAATAGCAACCCATCCAGAGTTTGCCCAATTACTAACTCAAGTGACTCCAAAACACCCCACACAACTCTATGAAGCGATTTGCTATGTATTTGTTTTTGCCATTTTGTTTTTCTTATACTGGAAAACAGAAGCGAGACTAAAATCAGGTTATTTATTCGGAATGTTTTTATTTTTGTTGTTCTCTGTTCGTTTTGTAATAGAATCTATCAAAGAAAGTCAAGGTGGATTTGAAAACGTTTTAGGTTTTTTCTCTACAGGACAATGGCTCAGCATTCCTTTTATTATTGTAGGCTTATATTTTATAATTACTGCCAAAAAGAATACAACAATGCAATAATCAATCGAATTATATTGTCAAAAAAAGGTTATTAAAAGAGTTTCTACTCTTTTAATAACCTTTTTTTGGTTTGTTTACTTCAAAAAAAACTAAAAAAGGGACTTTTATACCATTTAGACATCAAATTTACTGGAATAAAAAGGTTAGTAATCCTTGTATCTAAAGAGTAATGATGAAATA
>JAYVGE010000421.1:0-6444 GCA_043772515.1 Flavobacterium sp.
AATTTCACGAATTATGAAGATTTGTGTAATTCAAAAAGTAATTATTCGTGTAAATTGGTGTAATTCGTGTCTAACTTTTTTTTAAAAGCGTTTGCCCTGGGGTGGACGATCACTACCGATTTGTTTTGTAATAGACACAAGTCGTAGTAATCGGGCATTTTAGGCATTTTGGGTTTGGTCTGCAAATTTCCCTGCCTAGAAACGATATCGCCATGCCGATTTCTCCCCAAAGATCTTTTGGTATTATTTGCATGAGCATTTTTTCAGCCTTATTGCCATCTTGAGTTACTGGGATTAGTCCTATTCTTGGAGCTACACGCATGACATGTAAATCGGTGATAATTCCTTCGGCTGTAAGTTTAAATTCTCTCCGAATGACATTGGCGGATTTTCGTCCGACGCCTTTTAAAGCGATGAGACCATTCATGGTGAGTGGAATGTTTTTGTTTTTTTGGAGTGTTTGTGCAATTTCTAACAGCCAATTGTATTTGTTTTCAACATGTTTTACTTCTGAAATATAGGAAAACAAAGTGTCTCGGTTTGCAAGAGCCAAACTTTCTAGATTCGGAAATTTATCAAACAAAGCTGGTGCGATGTGATTGATATTGACATCAGAATCTTGTGCCGAGAGTATGACCATGATCAAGAGTTGGTACAGATTCTGATAGTCTAGCGGATGTTTTCGACCTTTGTATTGAGTTAGTATTGATGCCAATTGAATTGCCCAATCATTTGTTTCTCCGAATAAATCCATTTGAAATGATTTTTTATTGAATAGGAACGATTTTGGAGTTCAGATTTTGGTTTGTGGAGTCAAATCGCAAAGCAGCAAACCGAAAAAATAGAATATTAAATATCTTTTATAAATTCGTCGTACTCCAAATAAAATAACTCTAAAGCATTCATTTTTTCATAGAAAAAATCAAAAATTTCATCCCAATAATTGCGGTTGCTTACGCTTACGTTACGTATTTCTACCCAAAGACGACTAATGGTTTTTCCGTTTTCTAGTGTATGATTTTTTTCAAAAATCAAGTTTTTTACAAAATCTTCTTCAAGGATATTTTTTAATGCTTCTAACTTTTCAAAATAGTTTGTTCGCGTATCGGCATTACGATGCTCAATATCGATTTGTACCTGTGCTTTGGTATTCTCAACATAGAATTTAAACGAGAAATCTTTTATTTTGGTATCGTACAAAACCCATTTTCTTGGATATTTGGATGCAAAAGCCACCCAGAATTCGTGTTTTAATTTTTGATTTTCTTCTTTGCTATACATTTCGTTTGGTTTAGGTTTTAGAAAATTTGTGCAATACAATTTTCTAAACTATATTTATAAATATATTGACTGCAAAAATAACCTTTGAATATGAATTTTCAAGATTTTTTAGAATTTGTTCCCCAATTTGTTGCTGTAGCGCTTCCTGGAGTAGTTGCTCAACAAAAAATGATTCCCTTGGAGCGTATAGAAGGACTAAAAAATATCAATTTTGAAGAAAAAAAACCAAGAAATGCAGCCGTAATGATGTTGATTTATCCCAAAGAAGGCAAAACACATTTGGTTTTAATGGTTCGTAATTCTTATAATGGAGTACATTCGGCTCAAATTTCTTTTCCTGGAGGTAAATTTGAAACAGAAGATGTTGTTTTTGAGAACACTGCCTTGCGAGAAACCTTTGAGGAAATCGGAGTACTTCCTAATAAAATACAAGTATTACGGTCGTTTACAGAATTATATATTGCTCCTAGTAATTTTATGGTATATCCTTTTTTGGGGATTTGTACCGAAGAGATAGCTTTTGTTGCAGATCCAAAAGAGGTTGCCTCGATTATAGAATTGCCACTTTCGGTCTTTTTGAATGACGATTTGCTTTTTGAGGCTCCTATTGCTACTTCGTATGCCAAATCGGTAATTGTTCCTGCTTTTAAAATAGGAGATCACATCGTTTGGGGGGCTACAGCTATGATGTTGAGTGAGTTAAAAGAAGTTTTACTTGCAGGTTTTAAGACCTGAAGGGTATGTTCTAAAGTTCGATTTTCTCTTTTTCTAGAGCAATAATTCTCAAAAATAAATTTCGTAAGTTTGCAAACCAAATCTACAAAACACATTATTTATGGGATTATTTAAAAGAAATCCTTTCGGACATATATTATTTATAAAAAAATGGTTGATCCGAATTTTTGCAGCTATAACCCACAGGCGCTATCGAGGATTTAATGAATTGCAAATCGAAGGATCAGAAATTATAAAAGCACTACCCAACACCAATGTGCTTTTTATATCCAATCATCAAACTTATTTTGCAGATGTAACTGCTATGTTTCATGTTTTTAATGCCAGTCTTAGCGGACGAGAAGATACCATAAAAAACTTAGGATATATTTGGCAACCCAAAATGAATATTTACTATGTTGCTGCCAAAGAAACCATGAAAGCGGGTTTACTGCCCAGAATCCTTTCCTATATTGGAGCCATTACTGTAGAGAGAACTTGGCGAGACAAAGGAGTAGATGTAACCGAAAAAAGGGATGTAAACCCCAATGATACCGAAAATATCAAAATTGCTCTTGCCGATGGTTGGGTAATCACTTTTCCGCAAGGTACCACAAAGTCATTTAAGCCTGTTCGCAAAGGGACTGCTCACATTATAAAACAACACAAACCAATTGTTGTACCCATTGTAATCGATGGTTTTCGCCGCTCTTTTGATAAGAAAGGCTTGTATATGAAAAAGAAAGGAATCTTGCAGTCTTTCATAATCAAAGAACCTTTGGTTATTGATTATGAAAACGATACGATAGACCAAATTGTAGAACAAGTAGAGTATGCTATCGAGCAACATGCTTCCTTTTTAAAAGTGATTCCTGCCGAAGAACTAAAAGATCAGGAAGAATTAAACCGTTTGCGAAAATGGGAATATTAACTTTTTTCAAAAGAGTTAAACTAAAAAAGCCGAATGTTTCAGGAGACATTCGGCTTTTTGTTTATAAATCTATTTTCTTTAATTCTTCGTAATTTTTCTGTAATTTCTTCAAAAGATAACCGTAAAGTAGGCGATAGAACAACCAAAGGATTGCTAATACTAGAATTAAAATAACAAGAAAAAGAAAGAGTTCCATACAAAGAAAAGCAACACTTTTATGTTGTTCTACTACTGATTTACGGATAAGATAAAAACCAGTTATTATTCCGAACAGAAAACCAATTCCAAGATTGGAATAGATGTAATAACGAACTGTTTTTCGGGTTGTTAGTATGTTTTGCATCAACTTTTTGGTGGTCGCCGTGGCAGAGATTGATTGGTAGTTTTTATAAAAGAAAAACATAAAGACAAAAGGTAGGCCGTAGCTTATGTAGGTTAATACTTTTATAAAAAATTCAATTCCAATTCCTTCAAATTGGGTATTGTCAGGTAATACAAGTCCTAATGCATTGAGTAAGACAAATTCTAAAATGCTAATAATCAAAATCCACTTCACGATAGAGGAGGACCGTCGGTGTATCATTTTGTAGATTTCGTTCTCGGAAACCTGTTCAAAAGCATTCGAATTCTTTTGCCAATCTTTTTTTAGTAAATCCAGCTCTTTCATATATTCCTTAAGGATTTAGTATTTTTTTTAATTTACCTTTTATTCGATTCATTTTTACTCTAGCATTCACTTCGCTAATACCCAGAGTTGCCGCTATTTCATGATAATCTTTGTCTTCGAGATACATAAAAACCAATGCTTTCTCAATATCGTTAAGCTGATAAACGGCTTTGTACATCAATTTTATTTGTTCCTCCTCTTCATAATTGTACTCCTCGTGGCTAATAAAAAACTGGTGCTTCTCATAATCTACTGTCGAAACCGATTTGGTGCTTTTTCGATACAAAGTGATCGCTGTGTTCAATGCCACCCGATACGCCCAAGTCGAAAACTTACTCTCTCCACGAAATTTAGGAAAAGCTTTCCATAATTGAATCGTTATTTCCTGAAACAAATCCTTGTGCGCGTCATCGCCCGCAGTATATAATCGACAAATCTTGTGAATTATATTCTGATTTTCCTTTAATTGCTTCACAAAAGATTGCTCCAAACCCTCACTCATACTTTCATTAGTAGCATTAAAACTTATTTTGTTACAATGTACCATTTTTTATTTAGCATCACATTATGAGAAAAGTACCAAAATGATCAGGAGCACCTATTTTTGGGATATATTCACCACTTGTCCCGCTGTACACTTTATCTTTTTGAGAGGCAAAAAAGCCTCTCAAAAAGGATACCGTTTCCATCGGGGCTATGCTACTGGTTTGGTGTTTTTTGAAACCTTTTTTAAAAACAAAACAAAAAAAAGGAAGACTTACTATAAAGAAATGAGTCTGGGTTACAAGCAATAGTGCGATGTCCTTAAGTTAAGTGATTTTTGAATGATGATTGACGATTTCAGCAGGGCAAACGCTTTTAAAAAAAAAGTTAGACACGAATTACACCAATTTACACGAATAATTACTTTTTGAATGACACAAAACTTCATAATTCGTGAAATTTAATTTTTAAAAATTTGTGCTAATTCGTGTCGAATAATGTTAAAGGCGTTTGCCCTGACGATTTCAGATTTCGTACCAATAAATAATTAGGATTACCTATTTTACGAGGCTTCAGACTTCTGAAATCAAAATCGTTAAGCTACAATCTTAAATGTTTTTTTTTAAAAATTACTTAAATAACATTACCTGTACCTTAGCAACTTTGTGATAAACCTAACGAAAACTTTGTATCTTAGCAACTCACAGTCTTTTTAGTGCCGAAAAAAAATATGAATATTCCAGAATCATCAAATCCAAGAATTGTAATCATAGGTGGAGGTTTTGCAGGGATTGCCTTGGCAAAAAAACTCAAAAATCAACCCGTTCAAGTTGTACTTTTAGATAAGCACAATTATCATAATTTTCAACCTTTACTGTATCAGGTAGCTACGGGTGGTTTAGAAGCGGGTTCGATTGCTTATCCCATTCGAAAAGTGATTCAAGAATATAAAAATTTCTATTTTAGGTTAACTTCTGTCGAAGAAATCGATGCCAAAAACCAAAAAGTAAAAGGAGATATAGGCGAATTAAGTTACGATTATCTTGTGATTGCTACAGGGTCAAAACCCAACTATTTTGGTAACAAAGATATCGAAAGATTTAGTATGGCAATGAAAACTATTCCTCAATCGCTTAACATAAGAAGTTTTATTCTCGAAAATTTTGAACAAGCAGTTCTCACCAATGATACAGCCGAAAGAAACAGTCTTATCAATTTTGTACTCGTTGGTGGTGGACCAACAGGAGTAGAGCTTGCTGGTGCTTTGGCAGAAATGAAGAGAGCCATTTTGCAAAAAGATTATCCCGATTTAGATATTACCAAAATGGAAATCAACCTTATTCAGAGTGGCGATCGAATTCTCGATACCATGAGCGAAAAATCATCCCAAGCTGCAGAGCGGTTCTTACTTGATTTGGGTGTCAAAATCTGGAAAAACATAAGGGTCACCAATTATGACGGAAAAACCATAACGACCAACTCCGATTTGACTTTTGATACCGCTACCGTAATCTGGACCGCAGGAGTACGAGGAGCATTAGTCACAGGTCTTGGTGCCAAAGCGGTTATAGAAAAAGGAGACCGCATCCGTGTCAATCAATACAATCAAGTTGCGGGATACAACACTATTTTTGCCTTGGGAGATATTGCAGCAATGCAAACCGAAACGTATCCGCAAGGGCATCCCATGATGGCGCAACCCGCGATGCAACAAGGGAAATTATTGGGAAAAAATCTGATACATTTATTAAACAAGCAACCCATGATGCCTTTTGAGTACCGTGACAGAGGATCGATGGCAACCATTGGTAGAAACAAGGCAGTAGTCGATTTGCCAAAATACCATTTTAGTGGTGTTTTTGCTTGGTTTGTCTGGATGTTTGTGCATTTGTTTTCGCTTATTGGTTTCAAAAACAAAGCCGTTGTTTTTCTCAACTGGGTGTACAACTACATTCGTTTTGATCGAGAAGGAAGATTGATTATTCGACCTTATAAACAAAAAAGTTTTAACTCGTTTACTAGTGACGAAGTTTAAAAAAAACATGTAGTTTTGAAGTTATCTCGTAACTAGTAAATCAAAATCCCACTATCAAAAATGACAAAAACGATAACAGTTTTTTCATTTTCATTATTTACTAGCTTTAATTTCTATTCGCAAAACAGTTATGTATTTGTAGGTTCTTATAATTCGGATAAAAACAAAGAAGGAATATTTGTTTTTCAATTAGATATAATAATAGGTAATTTGAGGAAGATTACAGCGGTCAAAAATGTACTCAATCCTTCCATTATACCAAACCTAATTATAATACAACCCAATCCCTCCTCTATCGAAAAGAGAAAACCTGAGGTGAGGAGAAAAAAGTCA
>JAYVGE010000422.1:0-2661 GCA_043772515.1 Flavobacterium sp.
TGTATCTTTAAGTTTATAAAAGCTCTTACAATTACTACTCTCGCAAGGGTGGGTCTTCATCGCAGGAACGGCGGGTACTCATGACAGGAATATCCACTTTATGTGCATCCCAATTACAGGAACTCGTTCTTCTTTCGCACATTTCACTTCCCATCTTGCGCCGCTTGAATGCCAAGTATTTTTACTAAGCAATACAATCATGCCGTCACACTTTTGAATTTTTTGTCTGCACTTGTCTTTCCAAACTTTTTGCTCCCACGGTTCTTTGGCAGACATATCAACAAAAGTAAATGGAGTTCTTTCATTCTTTGCTTGTGCAACAAGAAAGTCACGATATTTTTTATCTTCAATACTGAAGCTCACAAAAATTTTCTTTTTGCTTTCGCTGCTGCTTGTTCTGCGTTTACTGCTTTTTCGTTTGGGTGTTTCATCTTCTTCTGAAAATGCTTCTGCAATTAAAGCAGCTATACCGATTCCGATAATTAAAGGCCACATTCTATTTATTGGTTTAATAATTATTTCGTTATATTATTCTCATACAAGAAACCTTAAGGGTTTGTTCAAACAGTATTTTTTGGTCTATTTTAATTTTGTTTTCAAAGTTAACATCCTTATCGGTGTGTGGGCAAAATTTTAGCTCTTTTGCAAGGTTGGTTTTGTGTCAAGGTTGTGTGTGCCTTGCAAATGTGTATGCTTTGTGTGTTGGCTATCTGTCTGCTTCAGATGCTCTCCGCAAAGCAAGGAATACTTCTTTTAAAGGTTGAGATACAGAACTTGTTGGCTCTGCAATAACCATTTCTTGGTAAATGTTTAGAAATGTTATTCTTGTTCGATGGAAGAAATGTAAATAATGTCTGATAAAACCTATACAGTCAAGAATAGCAAATTCAATTGCTGTTTTCTCGTAAAGACTTTTTGCATATTCAATAACTTCCAGTTCAATTACATCAGTTGTTATGAATATGTAATTGTCAATTTTTGATTTAGCTCCTTTTAATTTTTGAAGTGCAACATCAATATCATTTTTTGTTACACGTTTATCTTTCATCTCATAGCTGGTTATTATTTTATCGTCATTGACAAGAGTGATTTCTATATCACCAAGTGAACCAGTTTGTTTGTCTGCTGCATTGTGAGCTTCAAGTGGCATAGAACCTTCACCAATTCTGTCTCCAACAGCCATGTATGCAGCAGCAACAATTAAAACGGGAAGCCGACTTGCATTTTTGGAGCTTAAATGTTGTGTCAAAAGAGTAACGATTTCTTCGGATGAAAGTGGAAGTACGTCTTGTGTCTGCTTTAATTCTGCTAAAAGTTGTTTCATTCTTATTTCGTTCTCTTCTTTGATAACGATAAGGAAACGAATTATCTCCTGAAAGATATTTTTTGGCGTTTCTTGAGCATTATAAACTGCATCAAGAATTTGAAGAGTGTATGTATATGCTTCTCTTGGTCTGCCTACCAAAACAAGGTCAGGAGTTAAAAGCCTGTCAATATTTCTAAATGCTGGTGTTAAATAAGCTGTGGTTGGATTACATGGCAATTTGTATTTGTGTACAAACTCTTGAATGTAATTCTCATCGTAATATCTTCCAGAAAATGCGTCATCACAAGGTATTTCCGTGTAGGGCTTTCTAATGTCAATTTTTGGGGTATCAATTTTTGCCAATAAGCATGACATCAAAAATCTGATTGGTGCTTTATTCGCATTACACCTGCATATGAATTCAATTTTGCCTCTTAAATCTTTCGATGATATGAATGATTTTGATTTTCTTTTTAAAGATGAAGAATAAAATTCTTCTAACAGTTCGTTAGGCTTGCTCATTGAATAGTAAATAGTTTTTGTTTTTTGACTTTATTTCATAGTTTACCCAAAGAACTTCCTGTCTCTTATCTTTTGTTGAATGAATTGTTTTTTCAGGGCTATAAACTTTTTGCCATTTAGAACTTGGATAAAGTTCTTCCATCAATTTACATTCGTAATTTGATACGGCAGCTTTTCCGCCTATTGAATTTAGAACAGAAGCAAGTTGTTTATGTTGGTTGTCGTTCATCTCAAAACCATAAGAACTTGTGTCACCTCTTGTTTCGTGAATGTAAGGTGGGTCACAATAAAAGAATGTGTCCTTGCTGTCATACAGTTGAATTATCTCTGTTGCTGGTCGGTTTTCAATTTGAACTCTTAAAAGCCTCTCTGCAATAAAATCAAGTTGTTCAACTCCACCAAGCCAACGGCTTACAACACCACTCATTCCAGAACGACTTGTATTCTTACAATTTGCCCACCTTCCTACAGATGCTGTTTGTGCAAGCCCACTTCTTACTTGTCTTGCCCTGACATAAAATCTCCTTGCTCTTTCGATTGGTGAAAGGTCTGGGCTTAATTCACATGCTATTGCAAATTCTTCTCTTGAAAATGGGGTTAAAGCTATTTGTTCAATCAGGGCTTCTTTATGTTCTCGTAGAACTTTAAAAAAATTTACAACCTCCCCGTCAATGTCGTTATAGGTCTCAACGGGTGAGGGTTCCCGATTAAGTAAAACAGCACCTGAACCTGCAAAAGGTTCACAATAATGTAAACAGTCAGGAAGCAATGGTAATAACCAGTCAAGATGCGAAAATTTGCCACCATACCAACCAAAAGCAATTAATTTTTTA
>JAYVGE010000423.1:0-2654 GCA_043772515.1 Flavobacterium sp.
AATATAAAATCAATATTTTTTTTATGTTTTTTAATGTGTTTTTGAAATCAGTTTTTAAGATATTCTATTTAAAACAAAAAAACCATCCAACTACGAGAGAGGATGGTTTTAACAAATTAAAAATCAAAGTATTATTATAATTTAGAAGGAAACAAGATTCGATAATTACTCAAATCTACTCCTTTCAAATTAGAACCATATTTTACATTAATAGCTTCCAAAAACTTATTTGCCAATAACGCATACCCTCTAGGCGAAGGATGAATCCCATCTAAAGAAAAACCGCCACCAGTAACAAAGGTTGCCGTCAAGGTAAATCCATTAGCAGAAATCCCTCCTTTTACCAACTGATCCATTGTCAATTTGGCATCCACAAATGCCAATCCTTTTGCATCAGCCACTGCTTTAATCGTTAAATTAAAAGCATCTGTCGCAGCAATGATTTCTGAAATTTCAGAGGGAATTAATATATGTTTATCTTCTAAAGGATAGGTTATGCCATATGCTCCTAAATTAGAAGGAACCCCTGGAGGCAAAGTAGCAGCAGTACCAATAACTGATGAACTCGCCAGAGGAATTAAATCTCCAGTTGCTGTTTGCCTTACTTTACCGAAAGTTGCCCCTAAATAATTAGCCAAAGCCATTAACATAGGGTTTCCACTTCCTGCTGCCGCACCAATAATTTGAGCGCTATAACTTACTAATGTTTCGTCTTTGATCAACACAGGGTTAGTCGCCCCTTTAGCAGAAGACAATAAGTTGATTCTACTTCCTTGACCATAAGCCGTTAAAACTTGATCTAAAAATCCTAATATTGAATTAATCGAATTGATAGCAGCAACGTCACCAGCACTAACCACTCGAGTTTTTAGTTTTTCATCACCATCTGGGTAATACTTAAACGTATCGACTAAACTTGGTTGTAAATATGTAAACTGAGGCAAAGTGGTAATGTATGGTAGATTAGCAATCACACCTTTTCTTCCACTCGTAGTCAATTTATTAACTAACTCATTATAAGAAGCATCAAAACCCACACCTACACTACCAGCAGACGGAGTTATCGGATTAATCGCTACATCTCCGCCAGCAAGAGCATAACCTAAAACATCATTACCTCCAATCCATAATGAAAAAAATGTTGGATTTTGTGTTAAAGCATCAGCCAAAACTGTAGTACTGGCAGAAGAAGCAAATCGAGCGAAATAAGGATTCCCTGCTGAACTCCCAAAGCCCGGAGTAACCAATTGAATACATTTTGCGCCTGCCACACCCAAATTATTGTATGCTCCAGATAAGCGTGCCGAAACATCGGTGCCAGAAACACCAGAAACAGCAATAGGCTCATCAAAATCTGAATTAGCAACTTTACCAAAGTACATTCTTCTGCCTAATTGAGGAATTTGACTTCCTGCCAAAGAAAACCCCCCAATATTATCTGCCATAAGCGGAGTTACAAACACGCCTCCTCCCGCTAACGAGAATTGTTGTGCTAAAATATTCGGATAAGCCCCTTCTTGCCCTTTTACAAACAAAGCCCCATCACTGTAACCCGCAGCGAAGGAATCTCCTAAAGCTACATATTTAGAAAAATCTGCCTTACCCGCTGTCAAAGGCAATCCATCGGATGAATTTGAAACCGTCGTGATTTCATCATCGTTATTATTACATGCTGCAAAGGTTAACGAAACCAATAGCAACCATTTGAAATTTTTTATCATAATCTCTATTTTTTTATATTTTAACATCCCAAAGCCTTAAATCCTACATCGAAACAGAAAATAAGGAAAGAGAAATAATTATCCTTTTAATTGTTACGGTTTAATAGTAAATGAAGCAAAATATTGTTGTCCAATAGACCCTGCTCCTATTACTTGCGTATATTCCTTACCTCCAATATTAGCAGCTCCTATCTTGAATACAGATTTGATTGATGGAATACTATAATTTATTTGCGCATCTATAACTGTTGCCGAATCGATCATTCCATCAGCCATGGTAGACTGCCATAAGTATTCGCTATTCCATCTTCCACTTACGTTAAAACCAAAATTAGCAAACAACTTTTCATTTCCGAGAGTTGCTTTTACTCTGTGCTTTGGTGTATTGAAACCGGCCTCAAAACTCGGGTCTTTTTCTTGATCAAAATTAAATTGAGAATAGTTGTAGTTTACTCCCGCTTCAAAATCTTTATATACTTTTTTAGACAATCCTAACCCAAAACCCATCGATTCAATTTTTACATCGGTATTGGTGTATAATTGATACACTCTATAATTCCCATTAGAAAGTGCATGCAAACTCTGAACTGGCTTATTGTTTAAATTAGAATCGCTACTTAGATAAGGTATCGGATTAGTTGCTCCTTTTAGGAAATCGAAAGACTCACTTGCCGTACCATACAAAGGCGCAATTACGTTAAGATTACCAATAAAATCGGTATAAACATTGTAATAAGCATTGACATCAATAGAAACATCTTTTATAAAGGAACGGTACCCAATTTCGAAAGCCTTCACTTGCTCAGGCTTCACATAATCGACATTGGTTCTTTTTAATAATGCGGCTGCACCAGGTCTATTTCCTGGATTTGCTTTTGCAAAAGCAGCAAAAGCCTGAACAGAAGAAGAGGTATACGAGTTATTATAAGCGTT
>JAYVGE010000424.1:0-6400 GCA_043772515.1 Flavobacterium sp.
CGTTTCATTGAAATTTAATCGCATGCTGTTTATCATTTAGGCGAGCCTTAAGGAAACGACATTGAGTCTAAAAGGCTTAATTTGTTTTTTCGGACTTTAATTAAAATGCAAAAAAAAAGAAAAATGAAGTGCTATAACTTCTTTTTTCCTCTTTGATTTATTTAAGAAGTTAGGACAGCGTATGATCCTATATGATCTGTTTTTATTAGCTTACTGTTGACAATGCTTTGGTAGTTGTCTCAATTGTCAAAGTTTTTACTTTCTTGAAACGGAGTCTGTATTTTATACGATTACGCTGAAAATAGAGCTTAAAATGTAAGGGTAAACACCTTTTAAAGTAGAAAAAAGAAGCCACGAATTTTACTAATAATCATGAATTCATTTAAAAAGAATAAAATTTATGTTAATTAACTTATATTCTTTATGAATTTGTGTCAATTGGTAAAATTCGTGGCTAAAACTTTTTAAAGGCGTTTGTCTTGCCTTAAAATGGGTTTGTTATGGTTTTTTTATCAAACTGATAAGGAACAATAAAACCCAAGCTCCTCCAACTGCAATTATAATTTGCCAAAGCAAGCTTCCCCCGCCAATGCCAAATTTACCAGCAATCCAGCCACCGATAATTCCGCCGACGATTCCAACAATAATATTGCCAATAATTCCAAAACCTGCACCTTTCCAAAGTTGACCTGCTAGCCAACCAGAAATTGCTCCAATAAGTAAGAAATACAAAAATTCCATATTTTAAATATTTAAAAGGTTAATAATTAAGTAAAGTTTTTGAAATAAAGCGTACAAAATTTGGCGAAGTTATTTTGGTCTTTTTCAAGGTAAAAAATCTTTAAATAGCAGGGCTATAGAACTGTTTTTTGAGGTAGAAAAAGGGAGAAAGAACGAAGCAAAACGAAGTTCACTGAACTCCATGAAAATAGAAACATAGTGAAGTAATTGCAGGGTTTATTTTGAAACATTTACTAAGCACTATTTTGTGAATGATTTATGCTTGAGAATGATCTTGTAGTAAATTTTTATAGATGAAACCAGAAGCTATAGCTCCTAAAATTGGTGCCAACCAAAACAACCATACTTGAGACAAAGGCTCTCCACCTACAAATAAGGCTTGTGATAATGATCTGGCAGGATTCACAGAAGTATTGGTAATAGGAATACTAATTAAGTGAATTAGTGTTAAAGCTAAACCAATAGCAATTCCTGCAAATTTACCATTTGCAAATTTATCGGTTGCACCAAGGATGACCAATAAAAAGAAAAGAGTTAGTACAAACTCGGCAACAAAAGCCGATTGCATCGAATAACCATCTGGCGAAAAGTTTCCAAAACCATTCGAAGCAAAAGCTCCAGCTTTGGTATTGTCAATCATAAAACCCATTTTTCCTGAAGCAATTGTGTACAAAGTTCCTGCAGCTGCAATTGCTCCAACACATTGTGCTATGATGTAAGGTATTAAATCTTTGGCAGAAAATCTTCCGCTAGCCCATAGACCAAAAGATACTGCGGGATTAAAATGACCTCCAGAAATATGACCCACCGCATAAGCCATGGTCAGCACTGTTAAACCAAATGCAAGAGAAACCCCTAGAAATCCGATGCCAGCTCCAGGAAAATTACAAGCAAAAAGCGCACTGCCACAACCTCCAAATACAAGCCAATAGGTTCCGAAAAATTCTGCTAATAGTTTTTTCATAATAAATAATTTAAGTTAATGGTTATAGTTAATTGTAGTTAAATGTGTATCGATAAGCCCAGTATAGCAAACCTAATTGCAAGGGTAATCTTAGAAACAATATCCATTTTGGTAAGCCCATACTTGCTTTTTGGTTTTGAAGCATATAGATATTTGCTGGAAAAACAGCGATTAGCAAGGTTATAATTCCCCAAGAAGCTAGTGTTGTACAATAGGGAATACAAAGAGCTAGTCCCAAAACTATTTCGGCAATTCCGCTAGCGAAATTTAATAGTTTGGGGTTATTAAAATAAGGAGGAATGATTTTTAGATACAGTCTGGGATTCCTGAAATGATTTACTCCTGCAAAAATGTATACAGAAGCCATTGCATATAAGTGCCAGGGTAAGTTCATATTGTTTTGTTTATCACGAATTTATGAAAAAAATAACAAATACAATACTTTTGTAGGTATAAAGTTTACAAGTCTATGTCTTTTCCGGTTATCTTAAACTTTATATTCATAATTACAATGGCAAAGATAATTAGCAAAATTCCTATCCATTGGGTTGGTGTAACGGTTTCATTCAACAGAAAGTATGCCATCGCTACCGATACTGGAAGTTCTAACGCCGATACGATACTTCCTAATCCAATTCCCGAAAGTGGGAAACCAGCATTCATTAGCATAGGAGGTATTACGGTTCCGAAAAGTGCCAATATAATTCCCCATTTCATAAAAATTTCAAGGTTAAAAGGAGTATGTTGGGTGATAAAGGCAAATGAAAAAACAATCACTGCGCCTCCCATGAGCATGTATAGGCTACGTTGTGCTGGCGAAATTCCTAATGAGATACGATTTGCCGTAAACATAGTAGTGGTAAAGGAAGCAGCTGCCAAAAGCCCTAAAACAATACCACGCCAATCTAGTGTAACGCTACTTTGTAGTAGATTTGTTGCCAAAACGGTTCCTGATAAAACAATAAAAACGGCAATAATTTTAATTTTAGAGGGGAGTTTTTTATCTAATAGCATTTCGAGTAAAACACCAATCCAAACCGATTGCATTAAGAGTACAATACCAATAGATACAGGAATGTATTTTACCGCTAAATAGTAGAATATACTAGTTAGCCCCGTAGATGTTCCAGCGATCATAAGTTGAGCGATGTTTTTTCTAGAAGCCTTTACGGTTTCGTTATTATTTTTTATTTTCTGAAAGGCATTGATAAGTAAGACCGCAAGAATTCCAAATACAAATTGCGATGTGGTTACTTCTGCGGTTGTGTATCCTTCGTTGTAAGCCATTTTTACAAATGTAGCAAGCATTCCGTAACTTGTTGCGCCTAGACCCACTAGAAAAACACCCTTTAATACACTATTCTTTATCATTTTTTATTTAATTTTAAAAAGCGGGCAAAGGTAGGGCTTTACTTTTGGTTTTGGAGTGATTTAGGAATAGTTATACCATTTAAGCCTAGAATTTAGCGTAATAAAATATTTTTTATCTTTTTTTATTCAGAATAAAGATAAACCGTAGTCATGTATACTTGATTTTTCTTTTTTTTATAAAGAAAAAAAATCTCTGTTTCACAGTATATTCTGACCTGAAATGGTATTAATGAAAATTTATTAAGAGAAACCTTGTGTCTGTTTCAAAGAAAATCAAAATGAATCTAAATTTTTCAAGAATCATGAGGCTTTGAAAGACTTAGTTTGAGTTTGTCAAGTTATGTAGAGTCGAGATAAACCCTATAGTATCGCTTACAATCAATGTGATATTAGTTGTAGGTGTTAATCTTTTACAAAAGTAGCATTGCTTATTGCATCGTCAATTGGTTCGACACTTTTGTAGTAATCTCGTTTTGCTTTTCTAATCTTTTTGTATTCTTCCCAATTGAAACGATTTAAAAACTCTGCTGCTTTTTGGGCTCCTCTAATAAACAAATCTACTTTTGCATCTTCTGTAAGTTCAAAGTCGAGCCAATTATGGTTGCCCGTATCGATATAGCCGATTAGGTGTTTAAAATCAGGGTTTTTATTTAAGAACTCAAAATCATAAGCAAATCGAGCTGTATCGAACATTGAACCCAAAAGGTTTGTAACTTTCTCATTCTTATTAATCTCATTTTTATCATAGCCTAATTTTATTCCAAAGGTGGGTGATACGGGTATTTCTAGATTTTTATGAAAAATATCTATAGGAAAATTCGATATTATTCCTCCATCCATAAAATATACTTCAGAAGGCACAGAGGTTCTCAAGCCAGTAGCTTCATTCCATTTGTTCCAGGCTTCTACACCGCTTGGAATATTTTCAATTTTAAAAGGCGTAAAGAAAAGAGGTATTGACATGGAGGCTCTTACAAAATCGGAAGGATTTTGTATATCAGGGTTGGAATAAAATAGATCAATCATTTTAGGGAAAATAATTTTGCTTTCGGTTGTAATATCGGCAGCTACTATTGCCATTTCGCTCCAGTGTTCTGTATTGTTGTATGCTACTTCGGCACCTTTAGTATTTATTCGAAACAGCTTATTGTCATCAGAAAGCCCTTTTAAGCGTAATGCTCTCAAATCGGCATAGTTGCGAATTCCTTTTTGTGAAAGTAGATTTGAAATCCAATTATGAAAATTTCTACCTGGATTCAATCCAAAGTCGTCTCTAAAATTATCAATAACTTGAGTTCCTTTTAGTATTAATTTAAAATTTCCAGCATCGCTCAATAGAGCATCAATAAAATCACGTGCGTCACTGTCTCCGTCTACAAAATCGTATAAATTTTTGTTGCACAAACAATCCAAAATCCATTCCGATTTTGTAACATCACAAGTTCCAGCCACTGCCATAAGCATTGTATTGATACTGCCCGCCGATGTTCCTGCTAAACTCAAAAAACGAATACCCATTTGTTCTAAAACATAAACATAGCCGACCAATGCAATCCCAAGTACCCCGCCACCTTCTTGTACCAAGTCGACATATTGATTTTTATAGGAATCGGTAATATCCGAAAACTTTTTGTCCTTAATTTGAATTCTTAAATCTTTGAGGATACTTAATATCTCACCATTTTCTGTAAATTTCTTTTTATCCATAATTTTCGATTGTGCTTTAAGGCTTTTTTTTTTGTTTTTTATATAGAAATTGGTTCATGCTATTTTTGAGCATTGATTCCTTCAATGGCGTCGTAATTTGGATAACCGAAGATTGAATAATCGACTCTATCAAAAAAATCATCAATATTTAGAAAACTATTATTCGAATGATTGGTGAAACGCATCAATTAAATTTCTCCTTTACCAAGTAGATCTCTGTTTTTGATAATTCTTAAATTTGTTTAATCTTACGTAAAACATAGTTTTGTATTTTATTAACTACTAAAATAGATAATTAATGTTAAGCAATGTTGATTTTCAGAATTTAAACAAAAAAACCTGCAAGTTTACACTCGCAGGTTTTGTTAAACGGTTTTGTCAAAGTTTAGAATTTTGACGAAGTTTGAAGTCTAAAATCTTATTTTATCATCTCGAAACTTCTTTTTACAAAAGCGGTTAAGGCTTCTCCTTTTAATAAATTTTGAGATAATTTGGCTAAATCTAATGCTTGTTTTACCAAACTTTCCTGAGCCGACTTGTCTGTATTGTTAAGAATACTTGTTGCCAATTGAGAATTGGTGTTTACCACTAGATTGTACATTTCTGGCATATTACCCATTCCGAACATGCCGCCACCACCAGATTGACTCATTTCTTTCATACGACGCATAAATTCTGGTTGTGTGATAATAAATGGAGAGGCATTACTGTCTAAAGCTTCCAATTGTACCGAATAGGTTTGTTTAGGAACAATCGTTTCTAGTACAGTTTTTAAACTTTCTTGCTCTTCATCAGACAATTTAGAGATAACTGTTTCCTCTTTTTTTATCAAATTATCAATATGATCCGAATCGACACGTACAAAAGTTACTCCGCTGTTGTCTCCTTCAATTTTTTGAATCAAATGCGAGATAATTGGAGAATCTAAAAGCAAAACTTCATACCCTTTTTCTTTTGCAATTTCGATATAAGAGTGTTGTGCTTCTTTGTTTCCTGCGTACAAAACAACCAGTTTTCCGTCTTTGTCGGTTTGCTTGTCTTTTAGGTTTTCTTTTAGTTCTTCGAGAGTAAAGTACTTATTGTCTACGGTTGGGTAGAGAACAAAGGCTCCTGCTTTTTCGTAGAATTTATCTTCAGAAAGCATTCCGTACTCCAAAACTACTTTGATGTCGTTCCATTTTTGTTCGAAATCTTCCCTGTTTTCAGTAAATAAAGCTTTTAGTTTATCGGCAACTTTACGGGTTATGTAGTTCGAAATTTTCTTTACAGCACCGTCTGCTTGCAATCCAGAACGAGAAACATTTAACGGGATGTCTGGAGAATCGACAACACCGCGAAGCATCATCAAAAATTCGGGTACAATTCCTTCTACATTATCGGTAACGTAAACTTGGTTTTGGTACAACTGAATTTTGTCTTTCTGAATTTGCATGTCATTCCCTAATTTTGGAAAATACAAAATACCAGTTAAGTTAAAGGGGTAATCTACATTTAAATGAATGTGAAACAAAGGTTCTTCAAATTGCATTGGGTAGACTTCACGGTAGAAATCTTTGTAATCTGCATCTGCTAATTCGGTTGGTAGTTTTGTCCAAGCTGGGTTTGGGTTGTTGATGA
>JAYVGE010000425.1:0-6397 GCA_043772515.1 Flavobacterium sp.
GGAGAGAATGTAAGTTTCACGGCTGGAAAAAATATAATTATAAGTGCGGGGGAAAACATTGACAACTCGGCAAATAAAGACATAACACAAACCGCAGGGCATGATCTTACACAAACCGCAGAGGGAAACATTAATGAACAGTCAAACAATAGAACAGAAATTGTAGAAAAGGATTTTAAAAGAAATTCGGATACCTCTAGTGAAGTAGCTGCGGAGGCGAGTCTTTTTAGCGATAAAGAGAATCTGACAATACAAAGCAGTAAAGAAATAATCCTCAACAGTGCCGAAAAAACAAACATGTTCTAAAAAC
The DNA here is from genome assembly GCA_043772515.1 of Flavobacterium sp. Taxonomy (GTDB): domain Bacteria; phylum Bacteroidota; class Bacteroidia; order Flavobacteriales; family Flavobacteriaceae; genus Flavobacterium. The sequence goes on from JAYVGE010000425.1 coordinate 311, forward strand.
AAAACTATGGCAATTATAAAACAAGCAAAAAATATGACCATAAAGGTAGATGATGAGTATTTATTAATGGTTGGAGGCAAATTAGAAAAAATAGCCAGCAAAATTAATATAGAAGCGACAAAAGGAAATCTAGTTTTGAGTAGTAACAAAAAAATAGTATCCCATGGCAATAAAAAATAACCTAAAACAAATTGGCGCAATAGTGCTTTTTAGTATAACAATGAGTTCATGTATGGAAAAGAAATATGATTGGTCGGCGGGTGTTTCTGCGCCAAAAGAATACCCAATAGAAGTATATAGCGGCGCCCTTGGTGGGTATTTTTTTAGTGAGATGGGAGGATTTAGCAACACTGGTTGGGGTAGCGGAGCAGGCGATTCAGACATAAATGATGTCGCTCCTGAAACTTTAGAGATGACTTGGTTGTCCTTGACAGAAGGGAAATTCTATACAGGCAGTTGGACTTTACCAAAAGAAAAAATAAAACGAGTATTAGAAGAGGGTTTTTTTTATAAAGATAAAAAAGAAACTTATAATGTAATATCGATAGGGCTTGGTCCGAAAGGGGTAGTAGTTGTATGGCTTATGCTCAGTTCTCGTGATTTGCAAGTAGAAGTTGCTAGATTTCAGGCGCACGAAACGACCATTAACCCAAAAGAGGTGTACGAAAGTGCCAAATTTATGTTCGAAAAAAATCATATAGAAGATATGCTAGCAGATAATGATGTTATGCCTCCAGCTGTTAAAGACAAAATAAAACAAGATGGCTACCCATTACCTACCGTTTATGATGCGTATAGAGAAAAATACCTTTGGAAACCCAAAGTTATCTTACCTGAAGGTTCTGAAATAACCCAGATTGATATGAAAATGTGCAATGGAGAGAAAGAAAGATCAATATACACATCGACTTTAAACAGAGATTATAAAGCAATACCGTATTGTTTTGAAATTATGTGGAAAGACCAAAAAGGACAAGAATATGTTTCTAGAATTGCTTTTACTAGAGACCAGAAGTATTGGGCAAAATACCTAGAGGCTAATGGTGATGATGATCTACCATTAGATTTTGACAAAAACGAAATTAGAACTTTATTTAAAGATAAAATTGATAAAAATATTCCTGCTTTAATGGTTATTAAAATTGACCCTACTAAACAAAATGATAATGAATGGGTAACCGATTTCTACCTAGAGCAAGCAGGAAAACAATATCTGATAAAAGAAATTAATCAAGATTCTGGAAAATACCAATAACTATGAGTATACAATTTGGGGACTACACCCCACCTAAAAGAGAAACAAAGATAAAAGACCTAACAATAGGAATTTTCTTTGATGGCACAAACAACAATAAGAACAATACAAACGCCAAAGCCTATTATGAGAAAGAGATAAAAGGAGAGAAACTAACAGAAAAAGAAACCAAATCGGCGACTGCTTATGACAAAAATGGACGATTAGACGAGGCTTCAAGTTACCATAATGCTTGGTCTAATGTGGCACGGCTTTGGCATTGTTACCCTGAGAAACAAAGGGTTTACATCGATGGTATTGGTACCGAAACCGAAAAAACGGATTCTCTTTTGGGAGCAGGATTTGGTACAGGAGATACTGGGATACTTGGTCGGGTATTGGAAGGATGTAAAAAATTGGCTGAAATAATTCCTAAAAGCAAAACGATACCCATACTTTATATTGATATTTTTGGTTTTAGCCGTGGGGCAGCGACAGCAAGATGTTTTTTGAACGAAATAAGCAAAGGTGGTATTCCAAAACCGCTAACCAAATGGCAATACAAGCTAGGGTGTTTTGGGTATTATCTAAAAGAGAAAGGGGTTAAGGTAACCTTGGTAAAAGTTCGATTTTTAGGGCTTTTTGATACCGTTTCGTCCTATTCAAAATATGCAGATGCAACTCCAGATTTTAGTGATGACACAAAAGATCTGGAACTGAACAATATCTCAAAGGCCAAAAATATTGTACATTTTACGGCTATGGATGAACATCGAGAAAATTTTTCGCTTACAAAAATTCACTCAGGAAATCAAAAAGTATTCCCAGGAGTTCATTCAGATGTTGGCGGAAGTTATGGTGATGGACAAGAAATAGTTCAAATAATAGACGAAGGAAGTAAAGATGAGATGAAACAACTCAGCAAAAAACTTATCGAGGAATGTTGGTATAATGAAGAGCAACTAGAGATATCGACATTTTTTCCTAATGAGTTAAAAGGAACTCGGAAATTAAAAAACACTTACAGCTATGTTCCACTTCATCTTATGGCAGAAAGTGCTATACTAAAAGACGTACCTTTTTATAAAAATATGCTAGAAAATTCAAAATATAAAATTTCTAATGATCCATTATTAATGCGAGTCAAAGAGCGATTGCGACAATATGTTTTCGGAGATGCCAAGCCCTATGCTTTTGTCTGGTATGGGGATATTCAAAAAAAGTATAAAGGAGTAAATGAGGGAGAAAAAAGACATTCCGATTATGAGAAAGAATTACAAGAACAAAAAGATTTACGTAACTTAAGGAATAATTACTTGCATTGGTCTGCCGATAAAGCGGGTATAGGAATGGAACCTACAAGCGATAGAAAACGACTAAATTATTAAAAGTAAAGTATCTTCAATACGCTGATGGCAAGGCTATGTCGCCGCACGGATAGCGAATTTGTAATCCGTGTCCGCAAGGATGTAGACCAAAAAATATTTGTAGATTTCCAAGCAGGAAATGCCGAAATGCCCCTAGTGATAGGAACAATTTCTAATACAAATGAAAAAAGTGGCTATGCACATCCAAACAATGACTTTAAAGCAATGCATACTCGCTCTGGAATAAAAATGGTTTATAATGATGCCGAAGGAAGTGTTTTAATAGAAGACCCTAGCGGGAATACCTATTTGATGGATGGAAAAGGAAGTATTACGCTGAATGCTCCCAAGAATTTTACTGTGAATGCAGGAGAGAATGTAAGTTTCACGGCTGGAAAAAATATAATTATAAGTGCGGGGGAAAACATTGACAACTCGGCAAATAAAGACATAACACAAACCGCAGAGGGAAACATTAATGAAAGTGCTGATAACAAAAATGAATTTATAGAAAAAAAGTATGTTAGGAATTCTTTAGAATCTACTCAACATGCCGAAGAAGTTACCATTTTTAGCACCAAAGAAAACATGCTTTTAGAAAGCAGTAAGAAAACCGTTGATATAAATAGTGCAGAGAAATCTAATATGTTTTAATAATTTAAAATTCATTTTATGGCAATCAATAAAAACGCAAAGAACTTGTATGTAAAAATAAAACATAATTATACTTGTACTGCTCAAGCAATCTACGAAACCGCAGAAAAGGTTGAAATTATAGCAACAAAGGAGAATCTAACGTTGATTTCGAACAAAAAAATAAACTTAAAAGGTAATAAATCATAATAATATGGCAAATGTAGTATTTGGAGAACCTCGATTTGTGATGCCAAAAGAAGACAATAAAGAAAAAAACGATGTTATCATTGGTGTTTTTTTTGATGGTACTTCAAACAATAGAAAAAATGTGGAAGGACGAAGAAAAGACCCAAGCCTTAAGAATAGTTATGTATCGGATGAAGACGGCTCAAACACGAGTTTTGGCAACGACCACACCAATGTGGATAAGCTTGAAAAAGCATATCCTAAAGAGTCACATTATTTTTCTATATATGTCGAAGGTATTGGCACTAAAAATCCTAAGATAAACAAAGACGGCTCGTTGAGTTATTATGGTGATTTTACCCGCGGTCAAGCCCGTGGTACTGGAGAAACAGGACTTTTTGAAAAAGTAGAGAAAGGATGTTTTGATATAGTAAGAAAATTAAAAAAAGAGGGTGAATTAAATATAAGTACCTTATATATTGATGCTTTTGGTTTTAGTCGTGGGGCGGCAGCGGCACGTATTTTTGTTAATGAATTGTATAAAACCAAAAATTCCAAAGACGACGACAGTTATAATATGGGCTATTTGGGTAAAGCTTTCAAAGAATTGGATTATAAAATAAAACCAATTCGTATAAAGATTCGATTTTTGGGTTTGTATGATACCGTTTCGTCCTATATTGGTAGTGTTTACGATGATATCACTGTCGATAAAGTGCCGTTACATATTCCAGTCGTTGCCTTTACTGTCCATCTCACTGCCGAAGACGAGCACCGAGAAATGTTCCCGCTTACCAATATTGCAAGCGCAAGTCCAAGCAAAGAGTTAAGTCTGCCTGGGGTACACTCAGATATAGGGGGTGGATATAAAAAAGGAGAATTAGAAGAAGTTATTCTTTCTGAATCATCAAAACGATTAAAAGAAGAGAAACAAAGGGTACTCGAACAAGGCTGGTTTAAGAAAGAACAACTAACAGAGAATATGTTTTCTTTGAAGGGTAAAAGGCAAAGTGTAAGCAACGAGTACAGCCTTGTAATTTTGCATTTGATGGCGGAGTTTGGCAAACGCAAATACAAGATTCCGTGGAAATATGGTAAGTTTTTAAATAATAGTAAGTTTTACAAAATCCCTTCAACACTAAACAATGTTAAAGAACGGATAGATGGTTATGCTTTTGATAACAAACCTAAAATAACCTTTTTTAGTAAAACAGAACTAGAAGCAAAAGAGAAGAAATTAGGAAATAGCAAAGCCGAAATAGATAAATTTGACTTGCAAGCAGAAGACCATAGAATGCTAATGACTTTACGCAACGAATACCTGCATTGTTCCGCCAGTATGGATGGTGTTGGTAAAGAGCCCAGAATGACACATCCTGATATGGATGGCTCAGACGAATATCGAGAAATAATTTGGAAACGCTTTATAATACCTGGATAATCATGAGAAATACTATAAAATTACTAGCACTAACGTGCCTATTGAACATAACATTAACCTCCTGCCAAAACAAAATGGAACAAAAAGAATACAGTTGGGAAACAGCCGCTTGTACCCCAAAAAACTACCCGGCACTAATTTTCTCAGGACATTTACTGACAGGCCTAAAACCGAATAGCTATTATGCTTACCTTCCTTTTGATCAAGTTATTGACAGCGAAAATCTTGGAGAGAATAGCTATTCAACTACAGATGGTGCTACAGGAATTACACCAAAAATATTGGATATAACTTGGATGTCCTACACGGAAAACAAAAGCTATTCGGGCATTTTTACACTCGATTCCGACAAAATAGAAGCGCTAATGATCAATGGTAGCGAAAGACCCTATTGGGACGTAGCAAACAAAAAAGTAGGCATCGTCAAAGATTACGATTTCACAATCAATGCGGGACTTTTTCCTGGGGGTATTGTTGTGTTGTATGTATTTAGCCAGTCAAACATTACCATTGTAGGACGCTACCAAGCCCATGAAGACAAACATGTCAATTGGAAAGTGGCTTTTGAACAAATGAAGAATAATAGTGAAATGGATGAATATGTTGCAGATATGAATGCAGATTTACCCCAAGAAATAAAAGACCAAATAGCCCAGGACAAAATTCCGTTTGGATATTGGGATACTTTGTTCAAGCGGTATCATTTAACGCCTATTGTAGCTACCGAAGACAAAGTAGAAACGATTCTATTTAATTATGTAAACGGCGAATTTGAATCTATATTTTTGAGTCTCAATGACAATATTATGCCCATAAAAACCAGAGCCGCACCCAGAAAAATGAATATTGTATGGCATGACACAAACGACAGGCGCATGGAAAGCGATGTCTATTTTGATGAGAAAAAAATTAAAGCTCTGTTTGAACAAACAAAACCAAACGAACCAATACAATTTATAGTTACCATAGATAGAAATACCAAGCCACGAGAAACCCAAGGTATAAACATAAAACTAAAAACTGCCGATAAAGAAATTGACCTAAAAGAAGCGATAGTTTCGCAAGAAACGTTTACAAAACCAGTGCCGTACTAATTGGTTGTTGATAAAAAGAGAGATCAGTTTTAAATAATACCAAACCTAATTATAATACAACCCAATCCCTCCTCTATCGAAAAGAGAAAACCTGAGGTGAGGAGAAAAAAGTCAGACTATATTGTAATT
>JAYVGE010000426.1:0-2648 GCA_043772515.1 Flavobacterium sp.
TATTTTTTATACACAGTATCGTTTAGTTTCATTATTGCATTAGTAAAAACACCTGTTGCGTTAATGATAGCTTTGCCTTTTATTTCGTGTTTTTCGCCAGATTCTTGATCTTCTACTTGAACACCGGTAACTTGGTTTTTGTCATTTTTTAATAGATTGACTACCTTTGTGTAGTTTATAAGACAGGCGCCATTTTCTACTGCGGTTTGGGCAATATTTATAGCCAATCGGGAATCGTCAAATTGTCCGTCTTGGTAGATAACACCGCTTATTAAGCCTTTTTGTTCTACTGTAGGGAGTAGTTCAATGGTTTTTTTCTTTGAAATATATTTAGATCGACCTAAGCTTAGTTTTCCGGCTAGCAGGTCGTAAATAGTAAGTCCTACGGTGTAAAAATAGCCGCCCCACCAGTTGTAATTTGGGATAATAAAAGATTGGTTTTTGACTAAGTGTCCTGCGTTTTGCGCCATTAACCCTCTTTCCTTTAAGGCTTCTCTGACCAAAGAGATGTCGCCTTGTTCTAAGTAACGAACGCCGCCATGAACTAATTTTGTACTTCTGCTAGATGTTCCTTTGGCAAAATCGATTGCTTCAACCAAAACTGTTTTGTAACCCCTGCTTGCTGCGTCAAGTGCTGTGCCAAGTCCGCTAGCTCCGCCTCCGATCACGATTATATCCCATTCAGGGGTTTGTTTTAGTTTTGTTAATTGTTCAAGTCGTTTCATTATATGTTTGATTTGTTGTTTTTTGCGTTCGATAACTTTCGAATAGCAAACATAATGAAATTAAACGAAACTAAATAAAACGAAATGAAATTTATTTTATTATTTTATTTTTGTATCTTTAAGTATGAGGAATCTTAACATTAAAGAGGTATTATGACCATTATCAATAGAAGACAAGAGGATATACTTAAAGAATTAAATCAAAAAGGATATGTGAATGTGGTTGATTTGTGCGAAACACATAATGTTTCAACCGTAACCATACGAAAGGATCTTAATTTTTTAGAAAATGAAAAGCTATTGCATCGTACGCATGGTGGAGCAAGCAAGCAACCTATTTATGCTTTTGAGAGAGATGTTAGTGATAAGGAAGCCTTGCAGGTGGAGCAGAAAAAACAAATAGCAGAAGAGGCTTTAAAATATATTAGTAATAACGATTATGTTATATTGGGCTCGGGTTCGAATATTCATTATCTATCTCGGATTATCACTGGATTTCAAAAATTAACAGTACTTACGCCTTCGTTAAAGGTGTCTTTAGAGCTTTGTAAAGAAACAAATATAGACACGATACAATTGGGTGGAGATATTCGAAACAGTTCGACTTCTGCTGTAGGTCCGATTGCAGAAGCGATTCTGAGTCAGTTTTCTTGCAATAAATTATTTCTAGGAACGGATGGTGTTCATTTAGAATTTGGTTTAAGTACATCGAATGCTTTAGAAGCACATTTAAATCAAGCTATGATTGAAGTTGCCGAGAAGGTTATAGTTCTAGCCGATTCTACAAAAATGAATATTAGAGGTTTCGGAAAAATCTGTAATTTAAACAAAATTGATGTGCTGATTACCGATGATGGTATTGATATCGAGACAAAAATGAGACTCGAGGAAATAGGAATTGATGTTGTTGTAGCGGGTAAATTATAAATTTATGTTTTTAGATTCAAACCTAATTAACAGTCGGTTTATAGATTTATGGATTAGTGTTTTTAAAGCTTTTTTTTAAGGAATTTTTTTTTTAAATGGTGGTATGTATAAGTTCTATTAAGGTATAGGTTGTTTTTTATATTGGATTAACATTTTACGATTTGCTCTTTGTATTTGTACTTCTAAAATATGTTTTGCCGTAAAAAAATGCTTTTAAAATTCTTGAAACGAATAATATTTAAAAAAAATAGATACTTTTGTCCCAGAAAAACAGAGTAATGGCAAAGAATTTAGTTATAGTTGAGTCCCCTGCAAAGGCAAAAACAATCGAAAAATTTCTAGGAAGTGATTTTCAGGTAGAGTCAAGTTATGGTCATATTGCCGACTTGCCATCCAAAGAAATTGGTGTAGATGTAGAAAATGGGTTTAAACCTAAGTATGAAGTTTCTCCAGACAAGAAAGCATTGGTTGGCAAGTTGAAAACTTTGGCTAAGAACGCAGAAATGGTTTGGTTAGCAAGTGATGAGGATCGTGAGGGAGAAGCCATTTCTTGGCATCTTGCCGAAGAATTAAAATTGGATAAAAGCAAAACGAAACGAATTGTTTTTCACGAAATTACCAAAACTGCTATTTTAAAAGCAATTGATAATCCGCGTGAAATCGATTATAATTTGGTCAATGCCCAACAAGCAAGACGGGTTTTAGATCGATTGGTAGGTTACGAATTGTCGCCTGTTCTTTGGAGAAAAATCAAAGGCGGATTGTCGGCAGGACGTGTACAGTCTGTTTCTGTTCGTTTGATAGTAGAACGAGAAAGGGATATTCAGAATTTTAAAGCAGTTGCGACCTATTCTGTAGTAGCAGAATTTATAAATGAATCAGGAAAATCATTTAAGGCCAAACTTCCGAAAAACTTCAATACAAAAAAAGAGGCAGAAGATTTTTTAAATAAAAATATCGGTTCTACTTACAAAGTTTCTGATTTAGAAACCAAAC
>JAYVGE010000427.1:0-17141 GCA_043772515.1 Flavobacterium sp.
ACCTAATTATAATACAACCCAATCCCTCCTCTATCGAAAAGAGAAAACCTGAGGTGAGGAGAAAAAAGTCAGGCTATATTGTAATTGCGTTTGGTATTAGATCTTTATCCCATGTCGTTTCCTTAAGGAATTGCATTGAGTTACCGACTTATCTCTTTTATGCACTTCTAACTCCCCTCTCAAGAGGGGAATTTGCTCCTGCAAAACAAGGTGCCTACATATTGTAAGAGATTATAGCATTATTTTAAATCAAAAAAGAATTAACCTTTGTTTTCTATAAAACAATATCATTTCATTGAAATTTAATCGCATACTGTTTATCATTTAGGCGAGTTTTAAGGAAACGACATTGGATCTTTATCCCTTTTTTATATTGATTTTCAGACTGTTTACTAGTCCCAAGTTACAATTTTTTAACGGTTTGTTAATCGATTTCAGCACTCCCTACGACTGTTTTTGGAGACTTACAAGTAGTATAAACCCATAATTAAATAATATGAAAAATTACGTTCAAAAATGGAGTGTCCTTGTTGTAATGTTAGGAACTCTTTTTACCTCATGCCAAACTTTTTCTGATGAAGAAGTACAAGCAACCGCAAGTCAATCAACAGAAAATGGGACTGCAAAAAACAATAAAGCAAATGTTGCCAGAGTAGCAACCTATTCCTTGTCGAACTGGATGGGTGCACTAGATGAAAATCAAAAATTAACGGCCTTTACTATCCCAGGAACGCATGATTCGGGGGCGAGATACGAGCCTGTATCCGGCACGGCCACCTGCCAGACACTAACCATAGACGAGCAATTATCAGCGGGGGTTCGTTATTTAGATATTCGTTGTCGTCATCTCAATAATGCTTTTGTAATTCATCATGGTTCGGTATATCAAAAGATTAATTTTACAGATGTGCTCAATAGTTGTAGTTCTTTTTTATTAAAAAACCCATCCGAAACTATTATTATGTCGGTCAAAGAAGAGCATACAGCCTCGGGTAATAATCGTTCTTACGAAGCTACTTTTGATTCGTATGTACAACAAAATCCTAGTTTATGGTATTTGGAAGATACAATCCCGACACTAAAAAATTCTAAAGGAAAAATCGTTTTGTTAAAACGCTTCTCTGCAACAAAGACCAAAGGAATAGAGGCAACAAATTGGTCCGATAATACTGTTTTTGAAATTAATAATGCACAATCAATCAAAGTACAAGACCAATATAAAGTACCCGATAACAATGCAAAATGGAACTTGATAAGTACTTTGGCCAATGAGGCAAAAGTAGGAAGCAACGCAAAATTATATCTTAATTTTTGTAGTGGTTACAAGTCTGGTATTTTTGGAATCCCTAGTATTTCTACTGTTTCTAATGCTATAAATCCTAAAGTAACTAGTTATTTTACCACAAATACCAAAGGTCGTTTTGGAGTTATTATTATGGACTTTGCCGAGTCAGGACGCAATAACTTAATAATAAAAACTAATTTTTAAGTGTACAATGCAATTTTCGAGTGTTCTAATAGTTGCATAAGCATTAATGAATTTTAAAATAAAAACCGCCTCAAAGCATATTTTGAGGCGGTTTTTTATGTGTAGGGAATCGTAAAAAGGAGAGTTATTTTTACCGCTCAAAATAAAGGCAGTTACAACTCGAAAGCAGAAAGAATGATCGCAAAACAAGTTGTGTTTACCTTTCAAAATAAAGGCAGTTACAACTGACGAGAAAGGAACAATGACAACAATGGCGTTGTGTTTACCTTTCAAAATAAAGGCAGTTACAACGGATGACAAAAGCAGGTTTTGAAATAGGAGGTTGTGTTTACCTTTCAAAATAAAGGCAGTTACAACACACGCAATAAAACACAAGTCAAATGGTAAGTTGTGTTTACCTTTCAAAATAAAGGCAGTTACAACTTAGAGCGACAAAGGATAAAGTACCTTATGGTTGTGTTTACCTTTCAAAATAAAGGCAGTTACAACCCAAAGCTGTCGAATAAAAAGGTGCTACAGGTTGTGTTTACCTTTCAAAATAAAGGCAGTTACAACAAATCCTATTAAAAGCGGCATCGTTGGAAAGTTGTGTTTACCTTTCAAAATAAAGGCAGTTACAACTTTGTTGATTGAAATGACTGAAACCAATGGGTTGTGTTTACCTTTCAAAATAAAGGCAGTTACAACCTATCTTGTCTAAAGCTTTATAAATACGGGAATAAAGGACACTTTAATGGTAAATAAAGTGGGCTTTTATTGTGTAATTTAGACTGTCAATGAGCATTTTTTTAATCCTATTCTATCTAGACTCTTATCGAAATCAGTTTTGTTCTGCGTCTTGGCTTTAGTCAATTCGTTTTATCAGCGTTTCATTTGCAAAACTTTTCCGAGTTAGCAACTGTCTCGATCTGAAAAAAGTTTACACTTACTCTTTGTCAAACTATCAAACCACTTTCTTTAAATTTGTGCTAAAATTTCTTCATTCATTTCTTTATAAATGGCTACTATTTGTTGTGCATATTTATCATTATTCCATTTTTTTATATGGATTTCCATTGTTTTCTTTTGCGGAAATTGGTTGTGAGAAAATGATTTTCGAACCATGTTCATAAACCTAAAATCTTTTTCAGTAATTATATTTTGTAATTGTAACCAATGTAAGTAGGGCTTATGTGATATGTTTTCGTCCTTACTTTCTTGTTTATGTAAATTTATTATGCTGTCTTTAGCTTTTGTTATTATTGTTTTTTCCAGTTCAAAGATTAATTCAAAAACAGTTTCTTTGGATTTGTTGTAGCTATCAAGTTCTATTTTTATTTTTTCTATAGGAATGCTTTCTTCATTAAAATACTCAAAAAGCTCTGGTAATCGTCTGTCAAAAATATATTTTTTGAGTACCGAATATTCTTTTCTTTTGCGATTTTCGGTTATGTATTTTGTAATTCGTTTCTTTTCATTATCCTTTTTTATGATTTCGCCCAAATCATCAAATAATAAATATCCCGTTATTTTTTCTTTTACAAGCAAGGTTTCGTTAAGTAGAATTTCTATGTTTTTTAATTTAGGTTCTAAGTTGTTTTTGTTTACTAATTGTTCAAACATCAAAAGCATTAATCGATCTTCTTCTTGCAGTATCCTTATTTCTTTTTCTGTTTTACCTATTTTGTTTCTAATGCTTTTTTCTACTTGTGTTTTTACAATTTCAGGTAATCTTTTGTTTTTCTTTTTCTCCTCCGTTGGTTGGGCTTGCTTTAGCTTATAAACAGTATCTAGAAATTCATTTTTGTAATAATCTTCAAATTTTTCTTTTGAGTTGATTGTGAAATTTAATTTTTTTTCTTCAAAAATGTATTCTCTTTCTGCTTTATAAAAAACTTGGGTATTATCATTTCTGCATTTTTCCCACCAAAGTTTAAATAATTGATTGTAATTGGCATTTTCATCAACATGAATGTTTTCAGTTTTTAATTCTTTGCTTAATAATTCTTTTAAAACTTCGTCAAAAAGATTGGTTGGCAAATCAATAGGTTTCTTTTTGTCGTTGTTTTCTTTTCCTTTGGTCACATATTCAAACCAATTTTTAAAAGAGCTTTTTTTCTTTTCCAATTGTCGGATAGAGAAAGGGAGTTTAGATACATCAGAAGGAATTTTCACATCAGTTAAATTCTTTTTTGCATTTTCATTCCATTCCAATATATAGAAAATATTTTGTAACCACGATTGGTCTTTTTCGGAGTATTTATTTGTTTTAGAATTCAATACGGATACTAATTTTTGACCTTTCTCTTGTAAGTAGATTTTGTATATATCTGAGGTGTACTTAAAAGAAGAGAAATCTATTTTATTCAAAAATGGATGTCCACCTTTTTCGTTCAAAAGTAATTCGTTTATGATTTTAATCAAGGTATTTTTCTTCTCATCATCGGCAAACAAAGCCAAGCATTCTTGCATTTTATCATAATAAAAAGAAGTTATTTTCTGTTTTTTGTTTTCATCGATAATCATGTCAATGATGTCTTTTGCTAAAAAAGTAGCCATTTCTCCAATCTTTGGAGCTTTTCCTTTTTGTATAGCCTTTAGTCTGTCAATGCAGTCTCTTTTCATTAGTTTTAATCTGTCAGAAATAGCTATTTTTTCTTGAACATCGGTAATATTTAACCAATAGTCTGAGATTTTAGAAGGGATTTGTTTGTTATTTAAACCGTGTTCAGCCAATACTTGATTGAGTTCCTTTTTTCTTTGGTGTAAATCATTTAGTGTTTTGTCATGATAGGCTGTTTCTTGTTTTCTGCCTTGGCTTCTTTTATTGAATTCATTTAAATGTGACAACTTTGATTTTATCATTTCGATAAATTCAAAATTCAAAACTTTTGATTTGTTGATGATAATGAAATCATTAATTATCGCCTCGGTTTTTCCTTTCTCCAGATATTCCAACAGAATTACTTTGGGTAAATCATGAACGCTTAAAAAAGCTTCAACTTCTGGTTGCTTTAAATAAGTTGTTACTTTTTTTTCTGATTTTGGGCGATTTAAGAATTTAGCTGTATCTTCTCTAGTTAGGTTAATGCCAATTTTTCCAATTTTCTCTGTAAAATTATAATGAGGAGAAAATTGTTCAAATACAGTTTGAGCATTAGTATTAATCCTTGTTAGAACCTTCTCTTCGTCTACTCTAAAATCTTGTAATCGACCAAAAGCTTTAGCATTTTCAACAACTGTTCTAGGCTCTTGCTTTCCATCTAATGTCTTAGTGTATTCAGCAATAATTACCTTTCCCAAATCTATTTGAAATCGCAATTTTGGAAAGATTTCTTTTTCATCTAAAAAGCGCATAGCGAAATATGAAAAACGATTGTTGTTTCTGACCCTTTTCGTGATACTTTCAATGTAGGCTTCGTAATCGTCTATTGTTTCAGGAATGCTATTGGTATAGATGTTTTCTATCTCTTCATCCCCTAATTCAGGCTGAAAAGCTCTTTTCTCTTCTTCTGTTATAACATTGTACAAGGTTTTTGGACACTTGTTCAATTCATTTATCAATTCTAGAGAAAAAGCCTGAGTCGAATTTTCGCTAATAAATTTTTCGTGAGGGAGTTTTATGCAAAAGGTAGATAACGTTTCTCTTTTTGCGGTAAACATTTTGTTTTGCGTCCCTTTAAGGTATTTTATTTTGTTAATGAATTGAAAAGCATTTTCTCTATCTAAAAAAATAGAAATTAAAAATACAATTCCGTCCTGTGTAATTGTATTGTCCGTATTCACAACTATTGTTTTTGATGCGGTCTCAAAATCTTCCTCAGTATAAACATCTTTAAATCTTTCTTTTGTATAAAGAATTGCTCGAATGAAATTTTCGTTTAGAAAATCGCTCAATTGCTCGGAGATTTTTAATTTTCTTTCCGTTCCTAAGTTTATAGAATAGTAATGAGTGTAATTATTTCGAAACTCATTAAGCTCTCTAAAAATAAATGCCAGACTTTCGGATAATTGATTAATATCCTTTCCTTTTTTGTTAATTAAGTTTTCTTGCTCAAATTTCGGTAAGCTCTCATCGTCAAAGACTCTTGCTATAGGCATGAATTTTTTGAGTTGAGAAAATACACGAGTTTGGTTTTTATTAATTTTATGAACTAAAAAGCTATTTGGTATCTCTCCTTCATCTCCTAAAGAAGAAGTGCCAAATTTTTCGGCTAAATGATTGTTGATGTTGAAAATATTCAACCTTGCCATATTCAGATATGCTCCGAAATATTCAGGAGTTGTTGACAGAGTTTTAACTGTTTTCGTGATTTCATTTTCAATCGTTTCTATCTTTTCCATTTAGCGTTATTTTAGGTTTGTTTTAGACTAAATACATTAGTGTAATTTTACAATCGCTAAGATACCCAATTAAAGAAAAAGATTACTTGCAACTTATTAACATAAAAAAAACCGCAACATTTCTATTGCGGTTTCTGTCTTTATAAAAGCGGATGCTTCGCTTCATGCCTGAAATACTCAATTTTGTGGTTGAACATTTCTGCCATATTCTGACCTCTTAGTTTGGCTTCGTCGGCAAGTGCTCCTGCAAATAAACTATCTACGGTGTTGGTGAAAATTTCCATCCAGCGGGTAAAGTGCTCTTTCTCGACAGGGAGTTGTTTGTGTGGTGGAAAAGGACTGCCGGAATAGGTATGTTGATCGAGTAAAATAGTTTGCCAAAAGCGATACATTTTCTCCAGATGCTCTAGCCAGCGGTCGCCAATTTTTTTGTCAAAAATAGAACCAATCAATTCGTCTTTTCGCACATTGGAGTAGAAGGTGTCTACCAATAATTTAATATCTTCTAGGTTTGTGATGTCTTTATTTGTCATTGTTTCTGGGAATAAAAAAAGCCTACTCAAAGGTAGGCTATAATTAGAAAATCGGCAAAAAATATTTGTTTATAGCATAGTTGTTATTTTGGTTCAATACTTTGTATGTTTTATTTATTCCTAACAGGTTAAAAGAAACCTGTTAGGTATTGTAATTGGTAACGGAAATTAACTAGATTGTTGGATAAACTAAAATAACAAACGGTACTGTTTTATCCTATCAATTGGGTAAACAGGTCGTGCCTTTCGTTGAGGTATTGGTATTCAAATCCTTTGGTGTTCATGTTGGTTTTGATGGCATGAATATCATTTGAATTCTTCAATTCTAATCCCACAACTACCGATCCCACTTCGCGACTGTTCTTTTTGGCAAACTGAAAATAAGTAATATCATCATCTGGGCCTAAAATGTCGTTTACAAATTCCTTCAATGCTCCGGGGCGTTGCGGAAACTGAATCATGAAATAATGCATTAATCCTTCGTAGAGTAAAGAACGTTCTTTGATTTCGGCGGTTCTTTCGATGTCGTTGTTGCTGCCGCTTACAATGCAAACTACTGTTTTGCCTTTTATCTCATCCTTGTAAAAATCTAATGCCGCTATGGTTAATGCTCCAGCGGGTTCTACTACCATGGCTTCTTCATTGTACAATCGCAATATGGTGGTGCATACTTTTCCTTCGGGAACCAGTATAATGTCGTCTAGGTTTTTTTTGCAAATGTTAAAAGTCAGCTCTCCCACTTGTTTTACGGCTGCGCCATCCACAAACTTATCGATAAAGTCTAATGCCGTGTTTTTGTCATTAGCAATTGATGTTTTCATCGAAGGAGCGCCTTGTGGTTCTACCCCAATGATTTTGGTGTTCGGACTTAGGTGTTTGAATACCGTTGAAAGACCCGAAGCCAATCCGCCGCCACCTATGGGTACAAAAACATAATCGATAGGTTCTTTGTAAGTGTCCAGAATTTCTAAGCCAACAGTTCCTTGTCCCGCAATGACTTCTACATCATCAAAAGGGTGTATGAACGCTTTGTTGTTGCGTGTGGCATCGGTTACCGATTTTGCATAAGCATCATCAAAAGTGTCGCCTATCAGGATAATTTCGACGTAGTTTTTTCCAAACAACTGCACTTGTTTGACTTTTTGTTTGGGAGTGGTTTTTGGCATGTAAATTTTACCCATTATCTTCAAAAGATGACAAGAGAAAGCGACACCTTGCGCATGATTCCCCGCGCTGGCACAAACGATTCCTTTTTGCTTTTCGGCATCCGTTAAAGAACTTATTTTGTTATAAGCTCCTCTTATTTTGTAGGATCGAACGACTTGCAGGTCTTCACGTTTTAGTAAAACAGTTGCTCCGAATTCCTCTGATAAATTTAAGTTTTCCATCAGGGGAGTAGTAGGGACTACATGTCGTAATTGTTTTTGGGCTTGTTGTATGGCTGTAAATAATTTCATTTTTATTTTTTACATTTCAAAAATCATACTTTTATGACTCAAGAACTCGTTATTTATAGGTTTTTTTGTGGGGTCATTTTTCTCCATGTTCAATACTTTCTTGTGAATCCCTTCACTCGATTTGATAATGGCAATTCGGGAACTTTTTACAAACTCGATGAGACCGTATTGATCTAATGCTGTGAGTAAGTTGTTTATTTCCTCGTCTTGTCCAGTGGCTTCAAACACGGTGTAATCTTCTCGAATCACAACGGCTTTGGCTCCGTATTGTCTCAGAAGACGCTCTACTTTTACCTCTTTCATGATAACGGAAGTCGGTACTTTGTATAATGCCATTTGTTGCCAAATGATCTCGTCGTTGGTGTTGCAGTAACATTTAAAAACGTCTACAATTTTTTCTATCTGACGCACTAGGTTTTTTACGATTGCTTCGGTTTCTTTGACTACGATGGTAAATCGGTATATTTTTTCGATTTCGCTGGGAGAAGAATTCAAGCTTTCTAAACTAATTTTCCTTCTAGAAAACATAATTGCTATTTTGTTAATTAATCCGACTTGGTTCTCGGTGTATATGGTTAATGTATATTCCTGTTTCATATTTTTTTCTTTGTTAATGTTATTTCTAGGTGATTGAGCCTGTCGAAAACTAGTCACTGAGCCTGTCGAAGTGCAAGTTTATTTACAAAGCCTGTCAAAGTGTTGTTTTTAGGTTCACTGAGCCTTGCCGAAGTGATTTCTATGACTACTAAGTCGGTCACTGAGCCTGTCGAAGTGAGTTGTTACATCTCCTCTTTACTCAATATAATTTCGGCAACTCCTTTTCCTTGCATGACCATCGGAAAAACATTGTCTTCTTGAATTACGGCAACTTCCAGTAAGAAGGCAGAAGAATGATCCAGCATTTGTTTGAGGCTCTCTCTTAATTCTTCTCGTTTGGCAACCTGTCTTCCGTCAATGCGGTATGCTTTGGCGACTTGTACAAAATCGGGACTCTGAATATCGGTAAACGAATATCTTTTTTCGTGAAAAAGTTCTTGCCATTGACGGACCATTCCCAAAAAACGGTTGTTCAGAATTAAGATTTTTACGTTGGGTTTAAACTGCATAATGGTTCCCAATTCCTGTAAGTTCATCTGTGCTCCGCCATCTCCCATAATCGCAATAACTTGTCTTTCGGGAGCACCGAATTTGGCTCCAATGGCTGCGGGTAACGCATAGCCCATTGTTCCTAGCCCACCACTGGTAATGTTACTTCGGGTTTGGTTTTGTTTGGCGTAGCGGCAGGCTATCATTTGGTGTTGCCCCACATCGGTAACAATTACGGCATCTCCGCCGGTGAGTTCGTTGAGAACGTTGATTACTTCTCCCATCGTCAATTCGCCATCTGTTGGGTTTAACTCTTTTTGGATGACGACTTGGTTTTCTTTTTCGTTTTTTATTCGAAACTCACGAAGCCATTCTGGATATTTTTTTTCGGCTATTAGCTGCGTTAGTAAAGGCAAGGTTTCTTTGCAATCGCCCCAAACAGAAAGTGTGGTTTGAATGTTTTTATCTATTTCAGCTGGGTCAATGTCGAGGTGAATGATTTGTGCTTGTTTGGCATATTTGTCTAATCGTCCAGTAACTCTATCGTCAAAACGCATACCTACCGCAATAAGTACATCGCATTGATTGGTCATGAAGTTGGGGGCGTAATTTCCGTGCATTCCCAACATACCTACTCCCAAAGGATGGTTGGTAGGAATGGCACTCATTCCCATAATAGTCCATGCGGCGGGTAATCCCGCTTTTTCTATAAAAGCTAGAAATTCTTTCTCGGCATTGCCTAAAACAACCCCTTGTCCAAAAATCACAAATGGTTTTTTGGCTTGGTTGATGAGTGTGGCAGCTTTTTTTATATATTCGTTGCGTACAATAGGTTTGGCGCGGTAACTTCTCACGTGTAGGCAAGGTCGGTAGCCTTTGTAATCGAACAATTGTAATTGTGCATTTTTGGTAATATCTATCAATACGGGGCCTGGTCGACCTGTTTTAGCTATAAAAAAAGCTTTGGCAATAGTTTCTGGAATTTCAGAAGCGTCTGTAACTTGGTAATTCCATTTTGTTATGGGAGAGGTGATGTTGATGATGTCGGTTTCCTGAAAAGCATCTGTGCCAAGTAAATGGGCAAAAACTTGACCAGTGATGCAAACCAAAGGAGTCGAATCGATCATGGCATCTGCCAATCCGGTCACCAAGTTGGTTGCTCCAGGACCACTTGTTGCAAAAACTACTCCTGTTTTTCCGCTGACTCTCGCATATCCTTGTGCGGCATGAATGGCACCTTGTTCATGGCGTACCAATATGTGGTTGAGTTTGGTTTTGTAATCGTACAAGGCATCGTAAATGGGCATAATTGCACCACCAGGGTAGCCGAAGAGTGTGTCTACTTTTTCAGACAGCAAAGCATCTATCACAGCAAGACTTCCCGTTGTGTTTACAGTTTTGGTTTTTTTTTCTTTTTGTTGTTTTTGGGTGTTCATGTTTTCTTTCTTTTATTGAATGTTATTTTGTTCAAAAAAAAAGCCTCTCTCAAGTAGATCTGAGAAAGGCTTTATTATAAAATAGAATCCTGACTCGTCATGAGAAACGAATAATGATAATTACGATACTAATAATTGTGGCTAAATTTTTCATAGGTAGATACGATTTGCTTTTTAATAGAATTCGCATAGCTTTATTGGTTTTACAATCCATTTATAGTCCTGCTGATTTCCTAATTTATTTAAAATAAAAAACCTCCCGATTTGGGAGGTTTTATAAATTGTATATTATTTACTTATTTATATAACAGCTCCTGATAATTATCGAATGATAATTATACAAATGATACCCATGCTGCTAATTAAGTTTTTCACTTTTTCTTGTTTGAAATACAAATGTATCTTTTTTTTGGTAATAACAAGCAAAAAAATTATTTTTTTGAAAGAACAGGCGGATATTGTGCTAGTATTTTGCCCACAAATTCATTAATAAGTTTTTCTTTTTCTTGTGTGTTTTTCGATAAATATCCATTTCCTTCTCCTTGCCAAATCATTTCTTTCTTTTTGGTATCGATTAAATCAATGTATAAAGTGCCTTGTGTAGTGGTAGAATAAGTGGTTTGTCCTCCCATAAAAAAAGGATTCCAACCGTATCCCCAGCCGTATCCGTAACCAGCATTAAATTGGTTTACATTTACTTGTTCTCGTGATTTTGTAAAAATATTGATTAATAAATCGGGGGTTTCGCTTTTTATAAACCCTTTAGAAAGCATTTGATCGTCTATGGCGCGTAAAATCCTTCTCTTATCCAAATCAGAAATTTCTACTTTATCGATGCCTGCTTTATAAAAAGCATAGGTTTTATAAGTTGTAAAATCGACATTTTTGTCGTAGTCGGCATTAACACTCACTGAGCTACAAGAGGCTACTATAAAAAGAAATAACAGGGGTATTAATTTAATTGTTTTCATATCTAGATATTTATTGATTTTTAATAGATTACTACAAGGGTTTATTTGGAAACATTTGTTTACATGTAATTCGCATAGTTGTATTGGCTTTGTGAGCAATTTGCGGTCATGCTAATTTTATGAAATAGTGTTTAAAATTAAAACAGTAAAAGCTGGATGGGTTAAAAATAACAAACTAAAGTTATCAATAAGAGCATCTAGGCTAACAATCACAATCAAAATTCATACCATAAAGACTAGAAGAAATCATAATCTTGTGCTAATTGGCTATCGTAAATATCGTTTAATATAATTTTGAATGTTTTTGTTTTCTCGACATCAATATGCTTTAATGCGGTCATTTCTGAGTTTTTGTCAAGCGTTTTTTTGTATTTTTCTATTTTGGTATTGATGCCTTTTTTAGACGGAGCGTTAAACTGGTAATAAAAAGCGGTGTCGTCAAAATGGAATTTCATACGATAAGTTTCGGCTTCGATTTCGACTATTTTTTGGTTTAATTGGGCAATTATATTTTTCTGATTGTTTTCGGTAATTTCTAATTCAATGGTATTCTCGGGATCTATTTCTAGCCAAAGCATCAACAATTCGTAATAATCTCTTTCGTCCCAGGCTTTGGTAAGCCGTTGCATTTGCTCTTCTTTTACCACTTTTTCACTTTCTGATTTATACAAATCTGGATGTGCTAATTTGGCTAATTTTTTGTAAATTTTTTGAAAATCAATATCGGTTTTTTCTATTTTTCGTTCCTTCTCTAACTGCTTGTGGCGTTCTTCGTGTTCTTTTTGTTTTGCTCTTATTTTCTCTTCAAATTTTTTCTTGAAGGCAGGGTCATTCATTTTTTCAAAATCCAATTCGTCTTCATCAAAATCCAATTCGAATTCTTCCATCATTTGCCTATAGCTTTCTTGAGCGTTTTCCTTCTCATATTTACTCATGTTTTCTTTTTGAAACGTGATAAATTGATTTATGGCGGTCTGTAGCGTTTCGGATTTATAATGGAAATTAGCCAAAGTTTCTAACTCTTCGTTTATCAGATCTCCTATGATTTCTTTTTCCCATTTGGTAAAACTTTTCATGCCGTATTTTTTTATCAATAGGATGATAAATTTTTCTTTGGTTTGACACAAAATGTTTTTGGTATCGGTCGTTTTTTGATCAACCAATTCCCGAATGGTTTTTATTTTTTTGGTTAAGGTTTCAAAATCATCGTTTAGCTTTTCTATTTTTTTAAGTTTTTTGCTAATGTCTTCAATTTTTTTATTCCTTTTTTCTCCAGATTTTTCTTGAAGTATGACTTTTAGTTCGTTGTTCATCGTTGTGTTCTTTAGCCCAGATGGAAATGAAAATCCTTTTGCAGGGAAATTGTATTTTTTATTGCCCAAAAAGAACGACCAGAGGAAGTTTCTTTTTGGGCTTATAAAAAAACAATTTTACAAAAAAGATTGTAATGTACAGCTGGATTAGCTCCTAAATATTAAAATAAATTTTCGTCAACAAGATTTGGTAATGTTACTTTCAACAAAGGTTCTGCTTCCATAGCTCGTTTTATAGCAAATACAGCTCCTTCGTTTCTAGCCCAACTACGTCTTGAGATCCCGTTATTGACATCCCAAAAAAGCATAGAAGCCAAGCGTCTTGAAGCGTCTTTGCTACCATCTAGCACCATACCAAAACCACCGTTGATAACCTCGCCCCAGCCTACGCCCCCACCATTGTGTATAGAAACCCAAGTAGCACCTCGAAAACTATCGCCAATCACGTTTTGAATCGCCATATCGGCAGTAAAACGAGAACCGTCATAAATATTAGAAGTCTCTCTGTAAGGCGAATCCGTTCCTGAAACATCATGATGATCGCGACCTAAAACAATTGTCTCTATTTCGCCTTTGGCAATAGCCTGATTGAAGGCTTCTGCAATTTTTACACGACCTTCGGCATCGGCGTATAGGATTCGGGCTTGAGAACCCACTACTAATTTATTTTCTTGTGCACCCTTGATCCACTGAATGTTATCCTGCATTTGTTGCTGAATTTCAATAGGAGCTGTTTTGGACATTTCTTCTAAAACTTGGCAGGCAATTGCATCTGTTTTGGCTAAATCTTCTGGTTTTCCGGAGGCACAAACCCAACGAAATGGACCAAAACCATAATCAAAACACATAGGTCCCATAATGTCTTGCACATAACTCGGGTATCTAAAATCAATATTATTTTCGGACATAATATCGGCTCCAGCGCGAGAAGCTTCCAGTAAAAAGGCATTTCCATAATCAAAGAAATACGTTCCTTTGGCCGTATGTTTGTTAATGGCGATGGTGTGACGACGCAAAGTTTCTTGTACTTTTTCCTTGAATAAATCAGGATTGTTCGCCATCATGTCATTGGCTTCTTCAAATGAAATTCCAACCGGATAATACCCACCAGCCCACGAATTGTGTAGCGAAGTTTGGTCAGAACCCAAATCAATATGCATGTTTTCTTCGTCAAAACGTTCCCAGACATCTACCACGTTCCCAAGGTAGCCGATAGAAACGGTTTCGTTATTGGCTTTCGCCAAAGCTACTCTTTGCACCAATTCGTCAATATCTTCAACGACTTCATTAATCCAACCTTGACTGTGGCGAATGTGAGTGATTTTGGCATTTACCTCGGCGCAAACCGTGATACAACCCGCAATGTTTCCCGCTTTCGGTTGCGCACCACTCATTCCACCAAGTCCAGAAGTAACAAATAATCCCCCTTTTGGACTGCGTTTTATTTTTCTAAAACCGTTCAAAACCGTAATCGTCGTTCCGTGCACAATCCCCTGTGGGCCTATGTACATATAACTTCCTGCGGTCATTTGCCCGTATTGGGAAACGCCCAAAGCATTCATTTTTTCCCAGTCATCGGGTTGGGAGTAATTGGGGATTACCATTCCGTTAGTAACCACAACTCTCGGTGCCTCTTTGTGGGAAGGAAACAATCCCATCGGATGTCCAGAATACATGGTCAATGTTTGCTCATCGGTCATTTCCGATAAGTATTTCATCGTCAATACATATTGCGCCCAGTTCGAGAAAACCGCTCCGTTCCCTCCGTAGGTAATCAATTCGTGCGGATGTTGTGCCACCGCATAATCCAGATTGTTCTGAATCATCAGCATAATGGCTTTGGCTTGCTCGCTTTTTCCAGGGTATTCCGAAATTGGACGGGCATACATTTTATAATCGGGACGTAAACGGTACATGTAAATACGTCCGTAAGTCTCTAGTTCGTTGCGAAATTCAGGAATCAACTCAGCGTGATGCTGCGGCTCAAAATAACGCAAAGCATTACGAAGCGCTAGTTTTTTCTCGCCGTCAGATAAGATTTCTTTCCGTTTCGGTGCGTGATTAATGTCTGATTCATACGCTTTTGGTTGAGGTAATATAGATGGAATTCCTTGTTGTATTTGTTCTTGAAAAGTCATGTTTTTTGTTTTAAAATTTAAAATTAATCGTTCTAATGAGCAACTTTTGGGCGTAACCACAATAGAAAAAGGGGCTGATTTAGGTGGGTCGTGAGTTGCCCCTTTCTCTATTGCGGTCGGGCTATTGCCATTACTTCGGTAATTTGGCGCTATCCCTCACGCGCATCCCGTAAATCAAGACCTTTTCAGGAAAACCAGAAATGACTTTTTCAAAAGATACCCTACTATTCAATCCTGTTTGTTGCTTTTTTATGTACTAAAAAAAAGTGACCACTAGGGATACCGTATATCCGACCTGTGGTAGGATTTATGGATTTTAATTTTATATTTTAAAGAAATGGTGTCCATTGCTGTTATTGAATGTTTAATGTTTTTGGATTGCCTCTTGCTTTAGCTGGAGGGATAATAAATTGTAAATCAAAATGGCTTTAGCCAAATATGTTTTTTGGCTAAAGCCATTAAATAGTTTCCTGTTTTCATTCCTCCAGCTAAAGCAGGAGGCAATTCAATGCTGTTTGAAATAAATCTAGAAATTATAAATTTTAAAAAGACGCAATCTTAAATCTAAATTCGGTCATCTGAAGACTAAACTCTCTATTTTCTAATCTCTCCAGTTTTCTTATCAAATCCATAGGGACAATGACGGCAACCACTTTTGCAACAATGCCCTCTTTTCAAATGGTATTTTTCGGTAAAACATTTGTAACCTTCGGGAGTGTAATAAAAATCGTCTCCTTCTGTTGTTTTTTTTTCATTACTTTGTTCCGTCATTCTGTTTTATGCTTGAAGATTTCTCTTTTGGAGGTCTTTCTCTTTTGAAATTCGCTAGTAAGCGATTGTGTCTTTCTTTAATTTGACCTAAATTGCCTGTACAAATCTATAAATTTTATAACCAATGTTTGTTATTGTTGCCAAATATTTAATTCCAAAAGGATATCGAGGGCTAACCCTCTTTCCTTTTGTGTTTGTAAAATACAGGCCAGATTCAGATAATAAAGTAGTAGTAAACCACGAAAAAATACACCTTCGACAACAATTGGAGTTGTTAGTATTGCCTTTTTATATTTGGTATCTTCTAGAATATGCGGTACGTTTGTTGCAGTATAAAAACGCCAATTTGGCCTATAGAAATATCAGTTTTGAAAGAGAAGCTTATGCTAATGAACTCCATTTGGATTATTTGAAAACGAGACCTTTTTTAAGTTTTTTAAAGTATTTGTAAATAAAAAACACACATGTGTACTTAACCGCAAAGTACACAAAGAGTTTCGCAAAGTTCGCAAAGCTTTGCGTTCATAGCGTTTTCTTTGCGAGCGTTGCGGTTAATTTTTTTTTAAACCATAAGTTTTGAACCAAAAAATAACATACGAATTACCTAATGGAATTTCTCTTGAGATAAAACGAGAAGATTTGCTTCATCCTTTTATATCGGGGAATAAATTTAGGAAACTAAAATACAATTTGCTTCAGGCGAAAGCCGAAAAACAGGAAACGGTTCTCACTTTCGGTGGTGCGTATTCCAATCATATTGCAGCTGTGGCGTATGCAGGAAAAGAGCAAGGATTTAAAACTATTGGAGTGATTCGTGGAGAGGAGTTGGGCGATAAAATTGCCGAAAACCCAACCTTGAAGTTCGCCCAAGATTGTGGCATGCAATTCGAATTTGTGACCAGAGAAGCCTATCGATTAAAAACAGAACCAGATTTTATAGCCAATCTAAAACAAAAAATCGGTTCGTTTTATCTTGTCCCAGAAGGCGGTACCAATGAATATGCTATAAAAGGATGCGAAGAAATACTAACAGAAGAAGATGCAGTTTTCGATTTTATTTGTTGTGCAGTGGGAACTGGCGGGACTATTTCGGGAATTATCAACAGCGCATTAGCACACCAAAAAGTTTTGGGATTTCCAGCATTAAAAGGAGACTTTTTACAAGATGAAATTCGTAAATTTGCCGCCAATACAAATTGGGAAATACTAACGGACTATCATTTTGGGGGCTACGGAAAGGTAAATGAAGAGTTAGTTCAGTTTATAAATCAGTTTTATAAACAAACAAAAGTGCCATTAGACCCCGTTTATACTGGAAAGATGGTTTTTGGTGTTATAGATTTAATTCACAAAAATTATTTCGAAGCGAATTCAAAAATACTACTCATTCACACAGGAGGACTTCAAGGTGTTCGGGGGATGAATCTGAAACTAAAAAGGAAGCAATCGTTAGAGATTAATTTTGATAATCAATTATAAAAAAAACAAGTACTAGAATTCATGCTAAAAAAAATAATTATTGGTGCAACGGTATTAATTTTGGTTGGTTGCAATGCAACTAGGCCAATTATTATTACAACAAAAAAACCGGTTACGGCAAGGTATCAAAAAACAAAGCCAAAAT
>JAYVGE010000428.1:0-2642 GCA_043772515.1 Flavobacterium sp.
AATTTACACGAATAATTACTTTTTGAATTACACAAATCTTCATAACTCGTGAAATTTAATTTTTTAAAATTTGTGCTAATTCGTGTAATTCGTGTCGAATAATGTTAAAGGCGTTTGCCTTGATTAAACTACTGGTTCTCCGTACAAATCGAATTCTGTAGCTTCAATAATTTTTATGATTGCAAAATCCCCTGTTTTTAAATAATGTTTACTAGCATCAATCAACACTTCATTGTCTACATCTGGACTATCAAATTCTGTCCTTCCAACAAAATGCCCCCCTTCTTTTCTATCAATAACACATTTAAAAACCTGTCCTACTTTTTCTTGGTTCAAATCCCAAGAAATCTGGGATTGTAACTCCATTATTTCATTGGCACGATCTTGCTTTACATTGTCTGGCACATCATCTTCTAACAAATAAGCATGCGTATTTTCTTCGTGAGAATAGGCAAAACATCCCATTCTGTCAAACTTCATTTCTTGAACAAAATCTTTCAAAATATTAAAATCTTCTTGTGTTTCTCCAGGATATCCTACGATCAATGTAGTCCGAATAGCCATTCCGGGAACAGCTGCACGAAAATCTTTCAACAATTGTGTTGTTTTTGCCTGAGTTGTACCACGACGCATCGATTTCAAAATAGAATCCGAAATGTGTTGCAACGGAATGTCAATATAATTACAAATCTTAGGCTCACGCTTCATTATTTCTAAAACATCCATCGGAAATCCAGTCGGAAAAGCATAATGTAAACGAATCCATTCAATCCCTTCAACCTTTACTAATGCTTCAAGTAATTCGCCAAGATTTCGTTTTTTATAAATATCAAGACCATAATACGTCAAATCCTGAGCAATCAAAATCAATTCTTTTACACCATCTCTAGCCAAACCTTCTGCTTCTTTTACCAATTTTTCAATGGTTTGAGAAACGTGTTTTCCTCTCATTAACGGAATAGCACAAAAACTGCAAGGTCTGTCACAACCTTCGGCTATTTTTAAATAAGCATAGTTTTTAGGAGTAGTTGTGATGCGTTCTCCTAGTAATTCATGCTTATAATCAGCACCCAAAGCTTTTAATAAGGCAGGTAATTCTGTAGTTCCAAAAAACTGATCTACATTTGGTATTTCTTTTTCCAAATCAGGTCTGTAACGCTCAGACAAACATCCAGTTACAAAAACCTTATCTACCAATCCTCTTTCTTTTTTGTCTGCATATTCCAAAATCATATTAACAGATTCGGCCTTCGCATTATCAATAAACCCACAGGTATTTATGACAATAATATTTCCTTCTTCTTCAGCTGGAGCTTCGTGCGCAACGTCTTTTCCGCTAGCACGGAGTTGCCCCATAAGCACTTCACTATCATATATATTTTTAGAACACCCCAGAGTGATGACGTTGATTTTATTCTTTTTTAAAGACTTGGTTCTCATAGATTTATAAATTGGAGTGCAAAATTACGATTTTTATTTCGGCTTATATACTAGAATCTTATTTTTATGAAGCTAATCCTGCTGTCCGCTATATCTTTTCTTGCCTAAAGAAGGCAAGAAAAGGATGCCGCTACCATCAGGGCTAATCAAATAGGTAGGGCGATCTGCTAAAATATGACCATGCCCGACATACTAAAAAAGCCCGAGTTAATAAACTCGGGCTTTTGAATATGATTAACGAATCATGTGATTATTTTACTAACAACTTATGAGAAGGTGCAAACTTAGTTAGATTGATACCTTCTACTGCCGTTTTATATTCTTCTATTGTTGGAGTTCTACCAAGAATTGTAGACAAAACCACAACTGGTGTAGACGAAAGTAATGATTCTCCTTTTTTACCTTCTGTATCTTCAACGACTCTTCCTTGAAAAAGACGAGTAGACGTTGCCATTACTGTATCTCCTTTGGATGCTTTTTCTTGATTACCCATACAAAGATTGCAACCTGGACGCTCTAGATACAGCATATTTTCGTATTCGGTACGTGCCGCAGCTTTAGGAAGATTATCGTCGAATTCGAAACCAGAGTATTTTCTTAAAACATCCCAGTCCCCTTCGGCCTTAAGCTCATCTACAATATTATAAGTAGGTGGCGCTACTACAAGAGGTGCAAGAAACTCTACTTTACCTTTTTGCTCTTCTATATTCTTAAGCATTTGAGCCAAGATTTTCATATCTCCTTTGTGAACCATGCAAGAACCTATAAATCCAAGATCTACTTTTTTAACTCCTCCATAGAAAGATAGTGGTCTAATGGTATCATGCGTATATCGTTTAGAAACATCCGCATTATTCACGTCAGGATCTGCAATCATTGGTTCAGCAATCTGATCCAAATCAACAACAACTTCAGCGTAATACTTAGCGTTTGCATCTGGTCTTAAGGCTGGTTTCTCACCTGATATAATCTCGGCGATTCTCTTATCAGCGATAGCAATCAATCCTTTAAGAACTTGATTTTTGTTATCCATTCCCTTCTCGATCATGATCTGAATTCTACCCTTCGCAATCTCTAGCGATTCAATCAAGGTATCATCCTCAGAAATACAGATAGAAGCTTTTGCCTTCATCTCTGCAGTCCAGTCAGTAAACGTAAATGCCTGGTCAGCAGTAAGCGTTCCAATGTGAACCTCAATCACT
>JAYVGE010000429.1:0-2642 GCA_043772515.1 Flavobacterium sp.
CAAAAAACCTAGCCATCAATCGATTTTCTTCTGGAGCTTTGCATGGTAGTTTATCGCAAGGAATTCGAGATAGAATCATGGATCAGTTCCGAGAAGGACACATTAATATACTAGTAGCTACCGATTTGGCCGCTAGAGGAATCGATGTTGCAGCAATTTCTTATGTTGTAAACTACCATTTGCCTGATGTTTACGAAGTATACGTACACCGCAGCGGAAGAACTGCACGAGCAGGAGCAAAAGGACTTTCTTTAACTGTTTTGCAACAAGAAGAGGTAAAAGAAATTGCCGATTTTGAAAAAGAATTAGGAATAAAATTCAATCAATTCAAAAAACCGACCTTGGACAGTATTGAAGAAAATAATACCTTGTTGTGGGCAAAACAAATCTTCAAAACAAAACCAAATCATGAAGTTGATAATGATTTGAAAACAAAAATAAAAACAGTATTCCATCATTTAACAAAAGACGAATTGATAGAGAAGCTGTTGGCAAATTATTTACTTCAAATAAAAAATGAAGCGATTTCTAAAAAAGAAGATCCGATAAAAAGACAAAAAAAGAAAGATTAAACCTGAAAAATTACAGGATTTTGATTTAAAAAACGGTAAATAACAATTTAAAATTGTTATTTACCGTTTTTTTCGATTCTATATTATTTTCTTTTGATGGTTTGTTTTCCGATATTCAAAATTACAAAGCCCAATAAAGACGAAACGAACATTATAACTACCATCGGAATTAAAGAATCTTTTACAAATACACCAACAGCAAAGGATGCCAAAGCCCCCAATCCTAGCTGGATTGCTCCCATCAAAGCAGAAGCACTTCCTGTATTTTTAGCAAAAGGCGCAAGAGACAAACCCGAACAATTAGGATTTGAAATCCCTAAACAGGCTAGGAACAAAAAAAGCATTCCGATAGTTTCAAAAAGTCCTAATACATTATTTAATGCGCCAATTAGAAATAGGATACTTATAATAGATTGCGTAATTAATACACCATAAATCATCTGCTGACTCGTAAATTTCTTTAGTAATACTGCATTAAGCTGACTGGCTCCGATAAAACTAGCAGACATAAATGCAAATATCCAACCGTATGTTTTTGCATCTACTTTGAAAATATCCATAAAGATAATAGGAGAGGCAGCAACATAAGTAAATAGTCCTGAGAAAGTAACCGCACCAGTAAAGGCATAGGTGTAAAACTGAGGCTCTCTTATGATGGATAAATAACTTGTTATAATCGGTTTAGGTTTCAACGAAATCGAACGATCAGGTTGGTGCGTATTGGGCAAACCAAATTGTGCCGCCAAAAGTATTAAGATTCCCATACACATTAAAGTAAAAAATATCGAATGCCAACCATAACCTTCAATAAAATAACCACCAATTGTTGGTGCTAACATTGGCGAAAGCCCAATTACTAACATTAATTTAGATAGAACTTTAGGAATTTCTTTGGCAGGAAATAAGTCTCTAACCATAGCTATCGAAGCCACTGCAGCAGCACAACTACCAACTGCTTGTACAAAACGTAATCCTATAAAAACATCAATAGAACTAACAAATATACACCCCAAAGATGCCAAAATATAAACAAGAAGTCCAAAAAACAAAGGTTTTTTTCTACCAAAACGATCTAACAATGGACCATATAGTAATTGACCTACCGAAATACCAATAAAATAACTCGATAATGTCATAGAAACATTGGCTACCGAAGTATTTAAATCTTTAGCAATATTAGAAAAACCTGGTAAATACATGTCTATAGAAAAGGGACCAAGTGCAGCAAGCGAACCTAAAATTAGAATCAATTTTAAGTAATTTTTATTTGTCATTTTTTTTTTTGACAAAGGTAAATCTTAGTACTTCGTTTTTGACACTATAAATCTAAATAGATTGTTAATTTTTGATATTAATAAAGGGAGTGTTTTTTGTACTATAATTGACATTACGTAGTCTCATATTTATTTGTATATTTGTATCACAAATATAAGATAAAAACATCAATTATGATACAGGAAATTATAACTTATAAAAATCTAGTAGGAAGGATTGACGAATTAATGAATAAATCTCCTTTCAAAAAAAAATATATTATTGATAAAATTGGAATGCCAAACCCAACGTTTTACAGAAAATTAAAAACATCAACTTTTACGGTCGATGAAATTTTGGAAATAGCTAAAATTTTAAGTCCCGAAGAATATTATTTGATGGAATTAAAAGAATCCATAAAAAGGGGGAAAGAAGACTATAAAAATAG
This sequence comes from Flavobacterium sp., assembly GCA_043772515.1. Classification (GTDB taxonomy): domain Bacteria; phylum Bacteroidota; class Bacteroidia; order Flavobacteriales; family Flavobacteriaceae; genus Flavobacterium. The sequence goes on from JAYVGE010000429.1 coordinate 2,275, forward strand.
ACGTTTTTCTAATCATGAAGATGCTGTAAACGAAATTAAAAAAGAACTAGATATGTTTTAATATTTAGGTTCTTGACGGTTGTCCCCAAAAGAGATTAATATAATTTTATCGTTTTCGATTTCGTAAAACAATGATATTTGTTTTACAACTACCAAAATTCTACAATCATAATCCTCATCATATTTACCTATGTGAGGATTTTTTTTTATGATTTCAATAGTTCTTAAAGCTTCTAACGCAAAATCATCAACTTCTTTTTTTGACCAATAATTTTTTAAATATCTCATATTGCTTTTAAAAGTATTCTTTGCTTCGAATGTCCAAACTATTTTCATATTATATCAATTTTCTGAATTTCATTTTTTTT
>JAYVGE010000430.1:0-6348 GCA_043772515.1 Flavobacterium sp.
AATTGTCTTTCGATAAATTTTTCTGGGATTTCCTCACTTAATAATCTTTTTTGCTTGTTTTTATTTTTGCCATAATAGCTAGTGATGTGCTGGTTATAAGCTTCTTTAGTGAAAATTTTAACTGTTTTCCCACCAGTTAAGGTTACAATTCTATCCTCGTTTTTTAAGATAAATTCTAATGCGGTCTTATTTCCTTTCAAATCATTTACTTCAGATTCACAAATGACTTTATTTGATAACGAATCATCAAATAATCTTGATTGTGGGATAATATGTTCGATTTGATATTTTGTAGTAAACAAATCACTTAATGGAATTAATTTTCCTGTATATGGCGAAATATAGCCTTGTTCTAACCAAAGTTTGTATTTGTTAATTTCAGAAGTTGTTGGTTTGGCATTTTTCCTGATTTTATCAACTTCTTCTAGTTTTTCTTTTCTGTTTTCACTGCTATAAATGCCTTCTTCGTAAATTTTTAGAATCTCTTGCTGACTTGGCGAATAAGGACGGACATCATTAACTCCATCATTTTTCAATTCCGTTAAAATGGCTTTGATTCGCAAGTTTGTGTTTTCATTTTGAGAAATATGTTTGGTCATTCTTTCACGAGTTGCTTTGTCGTTCTTCATCTCACGACCTAATTCAATATGTATTTCACTAAAGAAGTTTTCTCGACCTTCTCCGTAATGTTGCCAAATATCTTTTACAACACGTAAAGTTTCTGTAATAACTTGCTCTACAATTGGATTTCTGATAGAATGTTGTTTGAAATCGTACTTTAAAAATTGTTCGATATCTGCGGGAGTTTTCCATTTTGAAATATCACTAGCTTCACTGTGTCTGTCGTAAACAATGTAAGATGCTAACCATAATGGCAAACCTTTGAAATCTGAAAGAACATTCAAATGAATTGCTTTTTCTCGAACACGAGTTCTAATGTTTTCATCAAATTCTCCTGTTTGTATTTTGTCAATTCTGACCAATGTTTTGATATCGATATTCTTTTCATTCCAATTACTTCCAAAACGCATTAATGGTAATAATCTCTTTATTGCTTTTTCAGAATAAGAACCATAATCATTTTTATAAGGCTTTAATTTTGAAAAATTTGTTATAAATTCATCAGATAAATTATGTCGTTTGGCAAAAGTTGTAATTGCCTTTGTAATTTCAATTTTATCGGTAACAGAATATAAAATATGCCATAAATATTGAGTGTTTTTGGAGTCAAAAAAAGATTTATCTATATCAATCTTTGCAATGGCATTCAAAAACTGATTTCTTGTTTCGTTACAAGGATAGATTTTGTCTTCTACAGAATTCCATCTGAATTTATCTTCTTTTAATTTGAATTTCGGGTAAGCTAAAAATTGTTTTTGACTGATTTCGGTTTTATCATTTAGCCAATTGAATAATTCAACTAAATCCTCTTCCGTTTTTAAATAGTCAATCGTAACATCAGTATCGTCTATGATTTCTTTTTTAAAAATTTTAAGATTTTTGACAAATTGTAATAATCGGAATTCTTGAAAAATAGGATTTGATTTTGCAATACATTTTAAAGGTTTTAAAACTTGTTGTCCATTACTATCTTTTACTAATACTCCTTTTTTATCTTTAATGGGGCTAAATTCTAAACTACAATCACTAATTAACGAAGTTTTGCTTTTAAGTGGACGTTGATAAAAAATAATATCATCCAAAAACAAATAGTCAAAACCTCTGTCTTTAATGTTATTTTTATGAGAATCATTATGTCTGTATAATTCATCAATACATTTTTTATAAAGATTTCTATCCGTTAAAATAGCTGAATGAAATTCTATCTGAGTTTTAAGAATTTTCGATATTTCATCTTTATAAAACTTTCTTTCAATGGTTCGAACTAACTCGCCTTTTATTTTTTGACTAGGATTTTTTAAAAGTTCATCGTAGATATAAGAACCGACCGATTTTCCACTTTGATTTATTGTTTGTTCCGTTCTAATTTTTATTAATCCCCAATCGTCTTCCTTTGGAGATCTAAAACTTCTCTTTTCTTCGTTGTCTTTATTGAGTTTTATAGTTCCGTCATCATTTAATTCGGTTGTCACAATAAAATTCTTTTGTTTGCCAACCCAGTCAAATAATGCGATTTTGCTTTCACGTTTATAAATCCAGCCGTTTTCAAGAATTACATTATACCAAATACCTGATTTTCCTTTTTCTCTTTCAATTACATTAACAACCGTAAGGGTATGAAACTCCTCTAGTTTGTTTTTGTTTTCTTCTTGTTCCTCTCCACGCAATTGATAATACCCTCTTTTTTGATTGAAGTTCAGTAATATCCAAGCCAGTTCTTCTTTGGATATTTTTTTTGTTAATGCTTTTTTTCTCAAATAATAAATAGTCCAATCATAAGGAACTTGTTTTAAATCAGGATATATCAATTTGAATTCAGAAAGCATTTCTTGGTGGCTCTCTAAAAATAAAAATTGATTTTTACCACTTTCATTTTTATAAAAAGATAATTTCTCTTCTCTTTCGGGCTTAAATTGTCCAAAATGTTTGTCAAAATCTATTGCTTCGGAATAATGTTCAGGTAGAAAGTTAAGAATATTTAAAACTCTATGAAGTCGCTCTCTTCTTAATAGAAAGCGTTGAACTAATCTTCTAGTTCCGCGATATTTTGTTCTTTCTGCAGTTTGTGTGGTAATTGGTGCTCCACTATCAAATTTACCCATAGCATCTTGTGCCATAGGGATTATTCTACTTCCTAACCCTTCAATATTACCTGATTTATTATCGAAGTCATTGTTTGTTAATGCCCACCCGATACTATTCGTTCCCAAATCCAATCCTAATATTTTCTTCATTTTTATATGTATTTTATAATGACTTTTCTCGTTATCTCAATTATGCTCGAAATTTAATCAAAAGAAAATTAACTAATTTACGGAAAACCATATACAAATAATAAAACTTTTGTTGTATCATTGTACTACAATTTTGAAGCAATTCACAATAAGGATTATTCCGTTGTGAAAACATTCAAAGCGGCATCCTCACGGTTGTCGCTTTTTTTTGTACAATTAAGTTTTATTTGTTTGCTCCTGAAAAAACACACTAATATCAAAAAAAGGGTTTTGTAATAAATAATAGCGAATTGGATTTATTCGTATATTTGCAATTATAAAACGAAGATTATGACTACTATAGCTATTACATTAAATGAGCGTTCTAAAGCAGGAAAGGCTTTTATGGCAATGGCTGATTTTTTTAGAGAATCAAAGGTTATTGAAATTGTGGAGAATGAGGTTGAATTAAAAAAAACAACAGACAAAGTAAGTGAGAATATTCCAAATGCTGAAACAGTGAGAGCTATTGAAGATGCAGAAAAAAATATAAACTTAATTAGTGTAAAAAGCAAATCTGATTTTTATAAAAAAATGAGAGCATAAGGATGTATGAATTTAAAACTACCACGAAATTTAAAAAATATTTTAAGCTTTATGTATAACCAATAAATAGAAATGCACACCCAACCCAACCCAAAAACCCCCGAAAACCCCAATTAAATAAGGCACTTACAAAAAAATAAGATGATTAGTGAATAAAATTGAAATGTACAAAAACCGTAATTTACCGTAATTTGACCGTAACCCAAATAAGCGATTTAAACACCTTTTAACCCCAAACCGTAATTACTAGCGGGTATTTACCCTAAAACTCGTAATAACGAGCCTTAACGAGCCTTAATTACCTTTTTACACTACTGCAAAGCCCCATTTATGAGGGCTTTTTTTGTGCTTAATCACCAGCATACATAAAATGATGAAACGACACAAAAAACACCTTTTTTTTGTAATGCGTGTATAGTTGGGTGTAAAATCACGGTACTAAAAACCATACCTTGAAACACCCATAAATATCAAAAACATACAGCAAAACACTAAAAACAGGCTTCAATCATACCCCCAAATTACCGTACAAATACACTTTAAAAAGATAAATCATTAACAATCAATACTTTACTCTAATCGTATTACTCCCATGACAATAGAAATAGCGTTTATCTTGGATTTATGAAGAGGAAATGGTCTGTACTTTTCGTTATCGCTTACTATCATAACATGATCGTCATCTGGGGCAATATCTATTCGTTTTATTAGTGCGCCTTGTTCGGTGTCTAAAACATAAACTTTATTCCATTGAAAGAATAAATCATTTAACTGTAATTTCTTGCAGGCCACAATGTCGCCACTATTGTATTTTGGATACATTGATGATCCTTTTACTTGAATTAAAAAATCTGCCCCTTTAAAGGTAGGAACTACAAACCTCTCACTTTCAAACTCCGTAATCTGCATTTCTCCACCTCCGTAACCTGCCATTGCTTCAATCGGAATTAACGGAATTCCTTTATTTGACATCGCATCTGCTGGGAAAGCTTTTTTTTCTATATTATCATGATAAATCTGCTTTGCACTTTCTGTTTTAGGAATAAACTCTCCTTCTCTAACCATATTACCCCTCTCATTCAATAGCCAATCTGTCTCTATTTCATAAAGCAAACACAACAATGCTATTGTATCTATTCCAACATTCATTCTTCCGTTCAGGATTTCTGAAAATTTACTCTTGCTTAATCTCAAATTAAATGCCAATTCAGTCTTGTTTTTAACTGACTTGACTTCTATTAAGTAATTAACTGCAATTATAAACCTTTGATTAACAGTGTTTTTAGTTTCCATAATTAAAATAATTCATTATTTCTGAATTTTTATTTGTTTAATTCAGAAATTCTGAATTATATTTACATAACACAATCGCTTAAAATAGTTAATACAAATAGTTTCTAAACCAAAGATATGAAAATACTACTGCATCCCGAATTAAAAAATCAAATCGCACGAGAATTTAAAACTTCCACTCAAAATGTGCTTACGAGTTTAAGTTATTTCAATAACTCTCAAAAAGCACAAGCGATACGCTCTAGAGCCAAACTATTATTACTGCAAGAAGCTGAAAAAGTACAAGTAGAAAAATTTGAAATAAATAAAACCGAATTATGAATCAACTAATTAACATTGAAAACCAAAATGGAATCCAGCTCGTAGATGCAAGATTATTACACAAAAAACTCGAAAGTAAAAGACAATTTACTGACTGGATTTCTCAAAGAATAGAAAAATATGGATTTGTCGAAAATGAAGACTATTTCATTGACATTCAAGGTTTATCACAAATAAGTGAAAAACCCCTCGGAGGTCGTCCAGAAAAAAACTACTCCCTCACTATTACAATGGCAAAAGAGTTGGCAATGCTTCAAGACAACGAAATCGGTCGAAAAATCCGTAGAGACTTCATCGCCCTTGAGAAGCAATCCAAAACCACACTACTACAAATACCCAAATCCATCTTCGTCGAGGGAGTTATTGAGTGCGTCCCTTACGATTGGTGGTTGTTACAAAATGGGTATTCGGTTAGCAGTGGTCAGTTTCACAAGCGAATCCGAAAGCATGGCGACAAATATTTTTACAAGGGAGCCAACAACAAATGGTACATCACTCGTGGTTATGCCGATGCACTGCTAAAACATCGGGAAACAGGAAAGATACTGCTAGAATGTGCGCCATTGCCAAAGTGGGAACAAATAACAATTTTTTAAAAACGGTTTAAAAGCAATTTAAATGAAAACAAAAATCATCCATCATCTTGGAAAAGAACTAACCCATGAGGTTATAGAAACCGTAACCCTGCTTTTTGGATGGGTTATCAAAAGAGAATTTTCTAACGCTAAACAAATTTAATCATGCTGAAATCTGAAATGCAACATTACTTAAACCCAAACTACAAAACGGGTATCGAAAAATCAGAACAAACTATAAAACTATTTGGAATAGTGATTTTTAGAAAAACGTATCACTATCCCAAAGTAGTCGATGAATGTCATCTTAGAACGTTGTGGTTTTAAATTCAATTATCTCGGCAATTGAGCCTGCCAAAATTCCCGAGTGACACACTTCCAGTTTCGAGTACTGGGCGGGAACAAAACCAATCATTATGGACAGAGAAATTCCTTATGAATATTACGATAAAAAGCTAGGGGTGAAAATTAAGTTTTTGATTTCCGATTTAGATAGAAAGCACCCTAACAGTTTGAGTCTTATAAAATATTCCACATTGTATAAAAGAATGAAGAGCGATAAGAGTTGTGAAGCTAAACTTGGAAATCGCAGTTGCTTTGGCAGTGATGCCTTGGTATTGTTCTCCTCACTAGATCGTGAGACAAAGGACGCTGTTATATTCAAATTCGGAAAACCTGCTGTCGAGGTCGAGAAGAGTTATTTTTCTCAACATTACCAA
>JAYVGE010000431.1:0-6345 GCA_043772515.1 Flavobacterium sp.
TATTCTCTATTATCTTTTCTCTATTATCTTTTCTCTATTATCTTTTCTCTATTATCTTTTCTCTATTATCTTTTCATCTATTATCTATTATCTAACTACTCAAACTCAATCAATAACTGCCCTTTGTCTACCGCGTCTCCCGTACTCACCGAAATGGATTTAATCACTCCATCTCGAGGCGAGAGAAAACTATTCTCCATTTTCATCGCACCCAAAATGATCAAATTATCATTTTCTTTCACAGTTTGCCCGACAACCACACTAATTTCTAGAATTAATCCAGGCATAGGCGCTTTGATAGCGTTAACCTGTTTGGTCAACCCTACTTCAAACCCCATTTCCTTGATCAAAATATCCAAAGGATTTGAAATTACCACCGTATAATTGGTATTGTTTACCTTAACCGTATAGCTTTTGTTGTTGAAATCCGAAGTGATGATTTCCGCTTTATAAGGTGTGTTTTGATGCAGTACATGAAATTCATTTACTCCCGTAGGAACGGCATCTAGTTGAGAAATACTTTCCTTACCAAAATCAAAATGGAAAGTATCATTTACAGTTACTTTGTAATTAGCACTCATTTTACTATTTTTAGGAAAGTAAAAGTATGAAAAGAAAACGTTTTGGTAAACAAAAATTCAAATTCTAGATAAAATCATTTGAAGAGGACTCTTTGAGGCGTGCCTCCATTAGAAAAAGGGCCCAATTTACTTTGCGCCCATACGGCCCTTTCCCTAATGGAGTCGGGCTATCTGGGCTACTTCGGTAGCTTCCGTCTATCCCTCACGCAAACCCGTTGAACAAGAAAATTTGGTGGTAAAAATCATGATTTTAGTTAAAATCACAACTACCAGTCCATCGCAGATTTTTAATTGCCTCCAGCTTTATCTAGAGGTAAATAGAATAAATAGCAAAATGGCTTTAGCCAAAACAGTGAACTATTTTGGCTAAAGCCATTCTAACAACTACTCCAATTTTATCCCTCCAGCTAAAGCTGGAGGCAATTCATCTACAACACCAACACCCCAAATTCCCTCAAAGTATTCACAGGTTTCGAATACCAGAACAACTCAAAATCTTCTAATTGCAGTTCAAAATCGGCTTTTACTTCTTGAAAAGAATAGGTTTTAGTATTCAAAACCGAGATTTTCAGCAACATTTCAACCAGCCATTCTCCTTCTATTTTGTTGGTTTGAATAGTAAAGCTTTCCTTTTTATCATGAAAAGTCAATCCCATCATTTCCCAACTATTCCCTTTTTTGGTTTTGGTAAAATGTTCTACCGAAGGCTTTCCTCCTAGCCAGACAATTTTGGCAGTGGGTTTGGTGTTAAAATTGGCTTCTTCTTGAAGAGCGTCGTAAATAAAATCAGCCCCTATTTTCGTCTTCGGAATTTTAAAATCAAACCAATCTTGTAATTCGTAGTCAAAACAAATGCCGTGCATAAAATTGAACAGTGATTTCTTGAGTCCGAAACTAAATTTATCGTGATCGATTCCTGTAGAATCGGTATAATTAATATCATTATTGGCAAAAACCTCCCCCAACCCCTCCAAAGGAGAGGAGTCAGGAATAACCCCAAATTGCTCGGGAAACATTCCTACCGGACTGTGTGCTGTCATCGCAAACTGATGCCAAAATCCCGATTGCAACACGCCCGCTTCAAACAATTGGCGCACCATTTCGAGGCTGTCTACCGTTTCCTGAACCGTTTGCGTGGGATAACCGTACATCAAATACGCGTGAACCATTACGCCTGCTTCGGTAAAATTCCGAGTGACTTTCGCCACTTGCTCGACCGTTACGCCTTTGTCAATCAATTTTAACAATCTATCTGAAGCTACTTCTAGCCCTCCGGAAACGGCAATACAACCCGAAGCTTTGAGCAACAAACACAAATCTTGGGTAAAACTTTTTTCGAATCGAATGTTTGTCCACCACGTAACTGCCATTTTTCGACGCAGGATTTCGAGTGCCAATGCGCGCATCAAAGCGGGTGGCGCAGCTTCATCTACATAATGAAAACCAGTTTCTCCTGTTTGGACAATCATTTCTTCCATTCGGTCGCACAACAAACTCGCTGCAACAGGTTCGTACACCTTGATATAATCTAAAGAAATATCGCAAAACGTGCATTTTCCCCAATAACAGCCGTGCGCCATGGTGAGTTTATTCCAGCGTCCGTCGCTCCATAAACGGTGCATCGGATTGACAATTTCAATAACCGAAATGTATTTGTCCAACAGCAAATCCGAATAATCGGGCGTTCCCACTTGGGATTGTTTGTAATCCGGTTTAGTGGAATTATTTTTATAAACCACTTTCCTGTCTTCTAAAAGGAATGTTCTTTTGTATGTTTTGGAAATTGGAATTTTATCATTGCAATTTTCTCCCTCCAAGTTGGAATTTGGAATTTGAATATTGTTTATTAACTCTTCAATTGGCGTTTCACCATCATCCAAAGTGATATAATCGAAAAACTCAAAAACCCGAGCATCCGAAAGTGAACGCAATTCTGTATTGGGAAAACCACCACCCATAGAAATCTTGATATTCGGATAATGCTTTTTTACCCATTGAGCAGATCGAAAAGCGGAGTATAAATTTCCCGGAAATGGAACCGAAATCAAGAAAAAAGTGGGTTGAATCGTTTCTATTCTGTCCTTTAGAATTGATAAAAGAATGTTGTCAATATAAGTTGGTTCTTTTTGCAAAGCAGAATACAATTCATCAAAAGAATTGGCAGAACGCCCCAGTCTTTCCGCATAACGGCTGAAACCAAAGTTTTCATCGACACATTCTACTATAAAATCCGAGATATCTTCGAGGTACAAAGTAGCCAAATGTTTGGCTTTGTCCTGTGTCCCCATCGTTCCAAAAGCCCAATCGAGTTCTTCGAGTTCTGCAAATCGAGAAGCTTCGGGCAAGAAATATTCCTGACAAATTTGAAGCGCCAAAGTCGGATTCTTTCCTTGCAAAAAAGCAATAACCGAATCAATCGTTTTAATGTATTCGTCTTGTAACGCAAAAATCCTCTTAGAATTATCAGACAGCCCTTCAACTCGAACCTTTGAAATTTGAACTTGAAACAAACTCTTCAAACCTTCTTTCGAAAACAACTTCAAAATCACCTCAATTCCCAAATCTGCCTGAACCGATTCAATGTTTTTTGTATTTAAAAACCCTTTGATATAAGCCGTTGCTGGATAAGGCGTATTGAGTTGGGTAAACGGAGGCGTAATGAGGAAAAGTTTTGGTTTCAAGAGATATTATTTTATGCAAAAATAAGGGTTATTTATTGTTTTTTTGACAAAAATTATCACCCCCTTTTTTGGACTCTACCACATAAGTAAATGTTTTTAAATAAACCCTGCAATTACTTCACTATGCTTCTATTTTCATAAGAGTTCAGCAAACTTAGTTTTGCCTAGTACTTCAGCCCTTTTTATACGTTAAAAATAGTTCAATAGCCCTGCTATTACTTCACTATACTTTTATTTTCATAGGTGTTCCGTGAACTTTGTTTCAAAGATTTTTTGCCTTGAAAAAGACCAAAATAACTTCGTAAAATTTCTCATAGTTTATTTCAAAACCTTTACTAATTGAGTGGGTCTTGTAATAATTTAAAAAAACGTGGAGAATTTTAACAGTTGACAACTCACCCATGAGCATTGTCCGTAGAACGCGAATAATACGAATTGACTAAAGCAATTTCATTATGACTTTACACATAAAAAAAATGAAGAGCAATTGTTTTGTTCTAATAAAATAACAGAATTATTCTTAAATTCTAAAAAAAATATTTTTCAGTTAGTTTTACGAATTTACATTGCTAAAAAGAAAATTTAACACTAATTCGTAAAATTTATCAATAAAAAAACATTAAATATAAAAATTATTTCATAAAACAAGTTCGTTTTTTAAAACAAAGAAGAACAAACCAAGTATTAATACGTATTATTACTAAAATTTATTTGTTATATCTATAAAAAAATGTAAAATTGCAAATAATTCGCATAATCTAAATATAATTATTAAACATATCTAAAATTTTGAAAAGTCAAACGGTATATATCAAAAACATTGATGACACTTCGCTTTGGAGTGATCTAAAATCAGGTTGCGAAAAATCTTTTTCAGCACTTTTTGAAAAATATTATGCCGATTTAATACGCTACGGAAATTCATTATTCCCTTTTAAAGAAAAAGTGCAAGACTGCGTGCAAGATGTGTTTACAGATATTTGGGTTTACAGACAATCCTTGAATGATTCGGTTGTCGTAAAGGCATACTTATTATCTAGCGTACGTAAGAGAATTGCTCGATTACAAGAACGAGATCATATTTTTCGCCAAACTACCACAATGGACTCCATAAAATTTCTCTTTGAGTTTTCTATTGAACATCAACTTATTGCAGATGAAGCAACCGCTACAAAAGTAGCACATCTAAACATATTATTGAATGACTTGCCCGCTCGACAAAAAGAAGCCCTATATCTTCGATACCACCAAGGACTTACAGTAGAACAAATCGCAGAGATGCTTCAGATAAATCATCAATCTGCAAACAATTTACTACATAGAGCTTTACTACATCTCCGCAAAGAGTGGAAAGGTAACCTTTCGCTACTTTTACTATTATCTTCAACTGTTTTTTAATTTTTTTTCAATAACTATAAAAAAAATCCCAATTTAGTGAGTATGCTTTAAGAAAACTGTCCTTTATGTTATTGTAACCTTATTTTTTAATGCAAGAACGTAACAATTATACAGAAATAGAAGATTTTTTAGCCGACGCATCTTTCCAGTCATGGGTACGATTAAAAGTAGACCAACAAAACTGGGAAGAATGGACACTAGAGAATCCTACACGTGCTAGATTAGTCGAAGAATCTAGACTTTGGGTCTTGGCAATGACTGTTACTAACAGTGATATCGATCCAGAAGAGATACGTAACGCTTTAAAATCTACTTGGACTAGTATCGATAAAAAAGAAAAACAAGCAAACGTATTTCAGAGACCAGTGATAAAAATCTGGAGCGGCAACTGGTTCAAAGCAGTAGCTGCCATTCTGGTTTTCTTTTTGTCTTCAACTTGGATTTACAATAATAATTTTTCCGCCAATAGCACTACCGCTACTTATAATAAACTTATCTATAAAAACAGCATAGGGCTTGTAGAACAAACTAACAATTCAACTAAACCACAAATAATCACTTTATCCGACGGAAGTTCTGTTTTATTAAAACCCAACAGTAAGTTGAGTTACCCAAAAATATTCTCTGGAAACGAACGAAAAGTATACCTTTCTGGAGAAGCTTTTTTTGAAATTAGCAAAAACCCGAATAAACCATTTTTTGTTTACGCCAATGAGATTGTCACCAAAGTTGTTGGAACTAGTTTCAGGATAAAAGCATATGCAAATCTACCCAATGTAGAAGTAATTGTTCGCACAGGTAAAGTAAAAGTAAGATCAAATCCTTTAATTACCAATTCAAAGGAAAAAGAGATTGTTTTGCTACCAAATGAAGCGGTTCGATTTTTACGTCAAGATTTCACCTTTAATAAAATCACAGATATAACCCAAGATCAGGCCTTAACACTTGCTACGGGAAATATTGAACAATTAAGTTTCGAATTTACGGCTATTCCAGTTGCCCAAATTTTAAAAACTATTGAGCAAGCTTATTTAGTTGAGATTGATTTTCCGGTCGATAAATTAAAAAACTGCCTCCTCACAACATCACTGAGCGACCAACCACTACCTGAAAAACTAAAAATCATTTGTAAAAGTATAGGAAATGAAACTACTTACGAAATGATTGGAAACCAAATCATCATCACATCTGATGGTTGTAATTAATCCTATAATTGCCTATGTAGAAGAAAAACATTAAAAAAAGCGCCGAAAATGCTGTAACACTTTCGACGCCTTGAATAAAATCAAATTGCTCTCTGTAAAGTTCAATTTGTAGTGTTCCTTAAAATACCCTTTAAATAATATTTATTAAAACAAACCAAAATTATGAAAAAACCTGTTGTAAAACAACGATTACTCTTTCGAATCATGAAAATAACATTATTCCAATTAGTCTTAGCATTCGTGTTTTCGAGTGTTACTATGGCCAATAGCGTGAAGGGGCAAAGGAAATTAGACACTAAGGTAACAATTGCTGTTGCCGATTTGAGTTTGGATAATGCTTTGTCTCAACTTCAAAAATCTGCTCGTGTCAAGTTTTCGTATAATTCACGAATTACTCAACTGAATCAAAAAGTAAGCATAGAAGCCAATGACGAAACGTTGTCGAGTGTGCTCAATCGAATCTTAAAGCCTTTTAATATA
>JAYVGE010000432.1:0-6327 GCA_043772515.1 Flavobacterium sp.
GTTCTTTAAACCCTTTTTCTAAATCTTCCCTAGTAGCCAGATGTCTTGTGCTACGTTCTACTTCTTTGTCTATTTTTTGTTCAATGAAAGAAGTTAAACTTTGCGCAGTTTCTTTTCCTACTTTTTCGGTCAATAAAGAATAAAGTTCGGTTAGGGATATACTACTCATTTTTTATGTTTTTACAAAGTTACTAAATTGTTTTTGGTTCTACTGTGATTTGTGTGCGAAGAATTGCTTCGCCTGTTTTCTATCGCTCAATGTTAGTAAGGTTTTGATTTGTGAATTTGGTTACTATTTTTAATCTAAGTACTTATACAAAATTACAAAAAAGTCTTTAAAAGCGCATTTCCTACACCACAAACTTCAACGGCAAATGCACCACTTTCTTGGTTTCAAAGAACTCGTCCTCAAAGAAATCAGAAATATTATACTCGGTAGCTTTAGGAAAAGCTGCCAACTCTTCGGTTAGGTCTCCTCCTTTTAGATAAAGAATACCGTTTTTCAGTTCGTGTTTGCTTTGCTTCTTGATTTTGGTTTTTACCCAAGAAACAAAATCTGGCATATTGGTCACCGCACGACTTACTATGAAATCAAAATCTCCTTTCACGTTTTCGGCACGAAGTTGCTCGGCTTTTACGTTTTTTAGTTCTAATGCTTCCGCAACAGCTTGAACCACTTTTATTTTTTTGGCAATAATATCGATCAGAAAAAAGCGAGTTTCCGGAAAAAGAATCGCCAAGGGAATCCCAGGAAATCCGCCTCCAGTGCCCACATCCAATACATAAGTTCCGGGTTCAAACTTATTTACTTTGGCTATAGCCAAAGAATGCAATATGTGTTTAGTGTACAAGGAATCAATATCTTTACGGGAAATTACATTGATTTTTTCATTCCAATCGTGATATAAAAAATCCAATTTTAGAAATTGCTCTTTTTGAATATCGGTCAGGTTAGGAAAATACTTTAAAATTTCGTCCATTGTGCTGTTTTTTTTAACAAAAGTACTGTTTTTAGCTCTTAAATATTTAACTCAATATTGCAGATTGAAAATTTATAATAATTATCTTTGCAACTTATTACAAATCCATGATGAATACAACCGCACCTATATTTGCAAAGCAAGACAAACTTAAGTTTTTTAGAACCCTTAACTCTCGGGTAAACAACTACTTTAAGGAAAACAACATACAAAAAACAGGTAACTGGAAAATCTATTTAAAAACGATTGTTCTTTTTACAGTTTTTCTGGCTCCTTATTTTCTAATTCTAACGCTCGGTATGCCGTTTTGGGCGCATATTCTATTGACCATTATTATGGGAATTGGTATGGCAGGAGTTGGCATGAACGTGATGCATGACGGAAATCATGGCTCTTATTCTACTAAATCGTGGGTCAATAAATTTATGGGGGGCTCTATTTATATCCTCGCAGGAAATGTTCACAACTGGCAGGTACAACACAATGTATTACACCACACGTACACCAATATACCGGGACATGACGAAGATTTGGATGCTGGAAGAGTAATTCGATTTACCAAAGAAGCAGAGTGGCATCGTTTTCATCGTTTTCAACAATATTATTCTGTTTTTCTGTACGGACTGCTTACGTTTAACTGGGCGATTACCACCGATTTTAAGCAAATGAAAAATTACATTGGCAGAAAACTGTCTTACGGAGAGCCTAAAAACCCAAAGATTCTCTGGACAACCTTAATCATAACAAAGATTATTTACGCTTCTATTTGGATTGTTTTGCCAATTCTAATCGGAATTACTTGGTGGAAAGTACTTGTTGGTTTTTTTATAATGCATTATACGGCTGGTCTAATTTTAAGCATTGTTTTTCAATTGGCACATGTTGTCGAAGAAACTACCAATCCATCTCCGAATGAATTAGGAGAAATGGATAATACTTGGGCAATTCATCAATTGTTTACAACCACTAATTTTGCTCCAAAGAACTGGGTCGTAAATTGGTACACAGGAGGCTTAAACCATCAAATTGAGCACCATATTTTTCCGAATATCAGTCATGTTCATTATGGCAAAATAGCAAAATTTGTAAAAGAAACTGCTGCAGAATGCAATTTGCCTTATTATGAATACAAAACAATGTCTGCCGCAGTTGTAGCTCATTTTAAACATTTGAAAGATTTAGGCAGAAATCCAGCACTAACAAATTAAAAAAACTACTAAACATATTAATTAACCTTCCCGATTATTACAGAAATAATAGGGTATTCAAAAAATTATTTTAAATGAATCCACTTTCAGACAGAATCAACAATTTAGCTACCTCACAAACATTAGCGATGGCTGCATTGGCAAGAGATTTAAAAGCACAAGGAAGAGATATTATCAGTCTAAGTTTGGGCGAACCCGATTTTAATACGCCAGACTTCATCAAAGAAGCCGCAAAAAAAGCGATTGACGAAAACTATAGCACCTATTCTCCCGTAGAAGGATATGGCGAACTGAAAGAAGCCATTTGTAGAAAATTTAAAAGAGACAACGATTTAGATTACAAACCATCACAAATCGTGGTTTCGACAGGAGCCAAACAATCTTTATACAACATTGCACAAGTAATGCTTAATGACGGCGATGAGGTAATTTTACCGGCACCCTACTGGGTAAGTTATTTCGAAATTGTAAAATTATCTGGTGGAGTTCCTGTAGAAGTTCCAACTTCTGTAGATACCGATTTCAAAATCACTCCAGAACAACTAGAAGCAGCCATCACACCAAAAACAAAAATGATGTGGTTTAGCTCGCCCTGTAACCCAAGCGGATCGGTTTATAACAGAGAAGAGCTAACAGCGCTTGCCAAAGTTTTAGAAAAACACCCACACGTATATGTAGTAGCTGACGAAATTTATGAGCACATTAATTTCTCAGGAACTTTTTGTAGCATCGCTTCTATTCCAGGAATGCTAGAAAGAACCATAACTGTAAATGGAGTTGCCAAAGCATTTGCCATGACAGGATGGAGAATTGGGTACATTGGAGCACCCGAATTTATTGCCAAAGCCTGTATCAAAATTCAAGGTCAAGTGACCAGCGGTGCCAACAGTATTGCACAACGTGCGACTATTACTGCTGTAGATGCTGATCCTTCTGTATTAAAACACATGGTAGCCGCATTTCACAGCCGTAGAAATTTGGTTGTAGGATTGTTAAAAGAAATTCCAGGGGTAAAAATCAACGTTCCAGAAGGTGCTTTCTATGTATTTCCAGACGTATCTTCTTTCTTCGGAAAAACATTAAGAGGAACACTTATCAAAGATGCCAATGATTTTTCTATGTACCTTTTGGCCGAAGCCAATGTAGCAACCGTAACTGGTGATGCTTTTGGAAATCCTAGCTGTATCCGTTTTTCTTACGCAACCAGCGAAGATTTATTGAAAGAAGCGTTGCGTAGAATAAAGGAAGCCGTAACATTGACAGAGGTTATAGCGTAATATAAAATTTGTTTTAAGGTTTAGAATAGTTTAAGGTTTAAAGTTTTATCACTTTATACTTTAAACTATTTTTGTTTTTATGAACATTTGGGCAAGCAAACGTATAAAATCATATCGATCTTCCGAAGAGTACTTCATCAAACTTACTACCATAAAAACAAACTTCCATATTAACAGATTATGGAATTCTTAGTTTTAAAAAAATTAGGTCATTCTGCTCTTTAAAACAGTAACAAGACTTTCTAAAGACTCCTTGTCTGACAGAACAAAAACCAATCCATTAATCGAGTTGTCTTTGTTATCGCTGTTGTTTTGAGTTATTTCAATTTTTGCTACTTGATTTTCAAATAAATCTTTTATATCGACATTAAGTAATTCTGCGATTTTTGGCAAATACTCACTTTTAATATCATTCAAACCACTTTCCCAATTGCAGTACGTACTTTGTTTCACATTCAGCAAATTAGCCATATCTGTTTGACTTAATTTTGAATTCTTCTCTCTTATTCTTTTTAAATTCTTGGAAACGGTTGTCATAGTGAAATTTTCTGCTAACATACATAAAATTATCATCAAATAAGATGCGATTATCAGTTAATTAGTGTTTTTTTAGTAAAAATAAAAATAATTTTACAAGTATATCGCACGAATTAAAAAACCGTTAATATAAATCATGAAAAAACCAGAAAACATCCAACACGAAAAATATTACATAATATTTGCGCATTATCCTAGTAATAATTTAGCTGTTTAAATTATTACTAGGGAAAATACAAAATTTCAGAAACAGCTATTCCCTAATCGTAGAAAAAATTATACTAAAAGAATAAATCAGGAAGATATTCCTAAAATTTAAAACTAAATAAAACAATGACAAAATTTAAACATAGAATTTTAATCATCTTGATAATAATTGGAAATCTCTTTATTTCGTGCACAAAAGAAGCTAAAGCAGAGGAGGAACTAATAGTACCCACAGTAGCCTTGACTAAAGAAAACACAAGAGCAAATTTCCTTAAAAACAACACCTTTGATGAAAACAAAAGCAAGTTTGATAATCTTGTAACAAAAGACAAATACATTTTATGGAATAATAAAATAGAACAATTACTAGATCAAAAATTACCGAATGCTCATTTAGTAATCTTAAAACAATTGCAAATAGAATTGAAAAATCTTGCTATTGATAAGCCTAATAGGATTCCAGAACTAGCAATAAAATTAGCTAGAATAACACCTAAACAGGATTTTATAATGATGTTTGCTGAGCTAGAAGATTATCACTACAACGGAAAATTTATTGATACAGCGAAAGTGCCAAATGAAATTATTAACTCTTTTAAAATTACAATAACCAATAGAAATCAAGATACAAAGCACAACATCAAAACGAGTAGACGAAAAAAATGCAATTGTAGTTGGACGTGTGATAGTACTGTAGGTGGTTACACAACAAACTGTGAGGAAACTACATCTGGCTGTGGGTTTATGTGGATGTTTCCATGTACAGGACGGGTTTTTTCTGAAGAAATACTAATTAAGAAAGACACCATAAGAGCGCTTGAAGACGATACGTTATTACGTCATTATCCAGTGATATTGAAATAGAATATATTCAAAATAACACTACAAATTTTAATATATTTGTAGTGTTGTTGTTTTTATTAGTATTTACGTAACGATGTTTCTACATCAAACTCTAAAAAAATGAAATTGTATTTAAGATATTTTGCACTCTCACTTACCCTTATTTTCTTTTATCTTCTTTTTGGTGCCATTACTTACGGTGATCATTCATTGATGTTGCTGTTAACGTTGAGTACCACATTTATAAGCTCTTATTTCATTTTTATTAAAACACCAATCAAAGACCATTTTAAACTTGTATTGATACTCCTATTACCTTTGCCCATCATTTTTTGTTCAATTTTCATCATTCATCATGAATATTCTAGAAGCGTCTTATATTTTATTTTTATACCTATAAGCGGTGCTTTAGCGTATTGGTACTATACCAAAAAGAATATAATCATTGTTATAGCGTCGCTTACACTTTTTTATAGCGTGGGTTTCATCTTGTTTCCTAATATTTTTATTTATATTCAAAATAAAAGTGCCGTTGTCGACAAACGATTGCCCTCGGTAACAATTACAGATAAATATCTAAAAAAAGAAGATTTAGATAAAAATAAAATCATTGTTTTAGACTTTTGGTCAACAAGTTGCAGTATTTGTTTTGCGAAATTCCCAGATTTAGAACGAACCTATTTAAAGTATAAAAACAATCCTAATGTTTCTATCTATGCTGTCAATGTTCCATTGAAAAACGACGTTTTTAATAAAACAACGAAAATATTAGATAGTATTGGATACCAATTCCCGAAACTATATGCGAAATCTGGTAAAGAAATGAATGACAGCTTGAATATTGTTTCTTTCCCTCATTTATTAATTCTAAAAAACGGGAAAATAAGATATGATGGAATCTTAGAAACCGATAAAAACGTGTATTTTTATAACATTGAAAGCCAAATTGAGAAACTGCTTGAAGAATAGAAATTCAACAACCCCTCGAAGAGTTCTCCGACAAACGTTAAAAAAAGTACTTCTCGTAGCTTTTCAAGATATACTTTGTATAAGGGTAACGATTTTGGAAATCCTAGCTGTATACGTTTCTCTTACACAACCAGCGAAGATTTATTGAAAGAAGCGTTGCGTAGAATATAAGGAAGCCGTAACATTGACAGAGGTTTCTGTATAACTAAGAATCGATAGCATTATTTTCTTTCAATCAAAAACAAAAGTCTCCTCCATACTTTATACCAAACGCAATTACAATATAGTCTGACTTTTTTCTCCTCA
>JAYVGE010000433.1:0-6307 GCA_043772515.1 Flavobacterium sp.
GCTGCTACAAATCCAATCCGAAAGTTAGCTTACGGTACACCAAAATATAAGGTAAATGATGGGGTAACGCTTCTAGAAACCCCAGAAGGAGCTATGCCAATTGCCGTTTTTGGAGCACATAATTTGAATAATTTGGCTGGAGCCAAATGGATTTGCCAGAATATGGGGGTCGATGAAGCCGAGTTTTATCAAGCTATTGCTAGTTTTAAAGGAGCGTCAAAACGGTTAGAAAAAATAGCAGAAAGCAAAACCAAAGTCGCCTACAAAGATTTTGCACACTCGCCAAGCAAAGTAGCAGCAACGACAAGAGCCGTAAAAGAGCAATATCCAAACCGAACTTTGGTGGCCTGTTTAGAACTGCATACATACAGTAGTTTGGATGCCGAGTTTTTAAAAGAATATCAGGGTGCATTAGAACATGCTGATGTAGCTGTAGTTTTCTATTCGCCAGATGCGGTAAAAATAAAACAGCTTGAAGAAGTGAGTTACGAGCAAATCGCTAAAGCATTCGACAGAAAAGATTTAATTATTTATACCAATCCAAAAGATTTTAAGGACTATTTGTTTACTTTAAATCTCGAAAATGCTGCCTTGTTATTGATGAGTTCGGGCAATTATGGAGGATTGAATTTTGATGAGGTAAAAGAATTAATCAGTTAAAAAAATAGAGAATGTGTCCGTTGTAATTTTGTAATGGGCACATTTTATTTTTGTTTCTAAAAAAGGGTTGGCACAAATTAAAAGGATTGTCACATATTAATTCTGTCCAACTCTTTTGGATCTATTTATTTGACACAAATTTTATAAATTCCTACAGATTAATTGTAAAAATTGGTGAAATCGGAGTCAATAAAAATTAATCATGGTCTGCTTAGCAGATTGTCATAATATTTAAAATGGCCTACAATTTTATAGCTAAACAAACAATCTTCCAAAACTTGTCCCCCTCCAACATTATGTACAATCAGGTTTCGTTTTCCATCGTATGATTTTTTGTTGGTAATAATGCCAATGTGAGGTAGTTTTTCGTTAATTATCCAGGTTACTATTTCTCCTGGTTTATAATTTTTTGCTTCTTCTGAAAGGGCTAATTTGATTCCTTTTCTTTCAAAGAAAACTTCTAAATTGGGAACTCTTCGGTGGTCAATATTAGTATCTGTTTTTGTCATCCCCCATTTTTTTAAATTTGGATATTTCAAAAAATTGACTTTCATGTCTTCGTGTACCTTTTTTTGCAAATCAATTCCAAGTTTTCGATAGGCTCGAATAATTACATCAGTACAAACTCCTTTGTTTTTGGGAATATCACCATTTGGATAGGTTATAGAAAAATAAGAGGGGTCATAATGTATTGTTGGATCTACTATAGCGATGGCAGCCCCAGCTAATTTTTCTTCAAAGGATTTAGGGACTACGACAGTATTGGCTATTTGTATATTACTTTTTTGATTTTGGTTGCAAGAGAGAAATGAAATTGCGATTAAAAATAATACTATTGATTTCATTTTTTTTTGTTTAGAATTTATCTTTTTAAATTTAATCATTATCAAAATAAGAAATGAATTTTGTTGAATGATTTTTCTTTTTTTTTAATAATTTAGCGAAGTTAACATTATAACTATATGAACTCAACAATAAAAGTTTTGAAAACGACCAGCGAAAACCCTGATTTTCTGTTTTTGGTTGCAGCATTAGACAAAAGTCTGTGGGAAAGTTATCCAGAGAATAATGAAAATTATTGGGGTAATAACGTATTAGAATTAAACCCAAATGTTGTCGTAATCTATCTAGAAAATGTGCCTGTTGCTTGTGGTTGTTTCAAAAAACAGGAAAAAAAGACGATCGAAATAAAACGTATGTTTGTATCACCAGATGCTCGAGGTCTGGGTCTTGCCAAAAGAATATTGCAGGAGTTAGAACTTTGGGCAAGAGCATTGGGATATACTTTTTCGGTATTGGAAACATTAAATAAGCAACAAGAAGCCATAGGTTTGTATCAAAAAGTAGGCTATGAGATTGTAGATAATTACGAGCCTTATGTAGGTTTGGAAAATAGTATTTGTATGAGAAAGCAAATTTAAGTAAATTATAATATGGCAGAAAATCCCTTTTTTCCAATAACCAATTGGTCCCAAGACGACAAACCACGGGAGAAGCTGATGCTCAAAGGTAAAAGTGTTTTGAGTGATGCCGAATTGATTGCCATTTTGATTGGTTCGGGAAGCAGGAACGAATCGGCTGTCGGTTTGAGTAAACGAATTTTGTCGAGTGTCGATAATAATTTGAATGTATTGGGGAAGTTGTCTATCACGCAGCTAATTAAATTTAAGGGAATAGGAGAGGCTAAAGCTATTTCTATAATCGCAGCGATGGAATTGGGAAGAAGAAGAAGGGCAGAGGAAGCGGTCGAGCTAACAAAAGTATCCTCAAGTAAGATTATTTTTGAGGTCATGCAGCCCATCATTGGAGAATTGCCTCATGAAGAATTTTGGGTTTTGTTTTTGAATAATTCGAATAAAATTCTCTTCAAGTCCCAATTGAGTAAAGGTGGAATCACGGGAACGGTTGTCGATGTTCGCTTGATTTTTAAAACCGCTTTCGAACAAAATTCGAGTGCAATAATCCTTACTCACAACCATCCTTCGGGAAAATTGAAACCAAGTGATGCCGATATTCAGATTACAAAGAAATTAAAAACAGCGGGATTACAATTAGATATTCCAGTTTTAGACCATATTATTATTACCGAAAATGGCTATTATAGCTTTTTGGATGAAGGAATATTGTAGAATGAAAAATAAAAAATGAAAGATAGAATAATTACAGACGTTTTCTTCGATTTAGATCATACACTGTGGGATTTTGACAAAAATTCTGAAATTACTTTTGAGCTAATTTTCAAGAAATGGCATCCAAGTATCAAGAATGAATCGTTTATTAAACACTATGTTCCCATCAATCAAGCATGTTGGAAATTGTATCAATATGATAAAATCACGCATGATGAATTAAAGTACAATCGACTCAGGACTACTTTTGATCTCTTGGGATATGCAATTTCTGATGATGAGATTGAAAAAATTGCTCAAGAATACATTCGATTATTGCCCGAAAATAATATACTTTTTGATGGTACTTTCGTGATTTTGGATTATTTGTATTCAAAATACAATCTGCATATTATTACAAATGGTTTTGCCGATATACAGTATAGAAAAATAAACAATTCGAAGCTAAAAAAATATTTTCAAACCGTAACCAATTCAGAAATGGCTGGAGTCAAAAAGCCGAATGCTATTATTTATGAGCATGCTTTAGATTTGGCAAATACCAAAAAAGAAAACAGTATAATGATTGGAGATTGTCTAGAAGCCGATGTTCAAGGGGCATTAAATGCAGGTTTAGATGCTATTTTTTTTAACGAAAGTAAGATTTATGTTGCCGAAAACATCAAACAAGTCAGTCATTTATTAGAGCTGAAAAAATATTTATAAGCTATTGGCTTTCAAAAATAAAAACAAAACAAATTCTATTAAAATAAAAATTCTATGCAAACGCGTTTCTTATTGCTCCTGTTATTTTTTTCAAGCCTTGGTTTCTCGCAATCAATACACGATTACAAAACGGTTGTAGTACCCTTGAAATTTGATTTTCAAAAAAAAGAAAATTCCTTTCGAATCAATACCTTAACCAAATTCAATCTAACAAACGCAGGTTTTGATGCTGTTTACAGCAATGAACTACTGTCTATGAATTATGGTGACAGATGTACTTTGTTGCATGTCGATGTTGTAGACGAGAGTTCTTTTTTGGTTACCAAGCTGTATGTGGTTTTTAAAGACTGTAATGGTAAAATTATTTTTCGATCGACCTCTGGTAAAACCAGAGAAAAAGAGTATCAATTGGCTTATGCAGAGGCATTAGATCAGGCGTTTGTTTCTATAAATGCATTGCATTACAAATACAACGGCAAGGGAGCTATAAATATTCAAGAGAGTGTTGCGGTTGTTCCTATTGGGACTGTTGTTGCGACAAGTAAAGATGTCAATGCTGGTGATAAGGACGTTTTGTTGTTGTTTGCACAACCCATCGCCAATGGTTTTCAACTGGTAGACAGCACGCCAAAAGTAGTTATGAAAGTTTTTAAAACGTCTAATCCTGGATGCTACATTGTAGAGAAAGGGACTCTTCAAGGCGTTTTAATCGCAAAAGCAAATCAGTGGTTTTTCGAATACTATCAAGACGGTAAATTGATTTCGGAGAAAGTATCGGTTAAGTTTTAGAGGTACTGGATTTAGGGGGTACTGAGCTTGTCGGAGTGCAGAAAGTAGCTTGTTATCGGAGATTCTAAAAAATCGAAAATAAGAACGAATTATTTTTTTTATTAATACGCATGAAAAAATTAGACTAAATGCTAAAGAAAAAAGTTTACACTTTTATAAATTTTAATTTGCTATTCCAAAAGTTTATTTATGGCTTGATAATTTTCAATGTGTTTTCCTTAATTTTGGCATCGTACAAAGAAATATATGCCAAATATGAGCTGTCTTTTGAATACTTAGAATTGTTTTCGGTTATGATTTTTTCAACGGAATATATTTTAAGATTCTGGACGGCAGATTTAGATTTTGACGAAGGAACCCCATTTTCAAAAAGAGCAAAATTTAGTTTATCTGCATTTGGGTTAATTGACCTGTTGGCTATTTTATCCTTTTATTTGCCTTTATTTTTTCCTTTCGATTTAAGAGTTTTGAGAATTTTGCGTTTATTTAGATTATTGAGAATATTCAAACTTGGTAGATTGTCAAAATCACTTAAAACGATTACAAGTGTTTTAAAAGAATCAAAATCAGAATTGTCAATTACTTTGTTTGTAGCGTTTATATTGATGATTTTGTCATCAACGTTGATGTATTATGTGGAAAATGAAGCACAGCCAGACAAATTTGAAAATATTGGACTATCTCTTTGGTGGTCAGTTGCGACTTTAACTACGGTTGGTTATGGCGACATTTATCCAATTACTGGCTTAGGAAAGGTTTTAAGTTCTATAATTGCAATTATTGGTATTGGGTTTGTTGCTTTGCCGACAGGGATAATAAGTTCTGCATTTATTGGTAGCATGCAAAGCGAAAAAGAAAACAAAACCAAATGTAAATGTCCGAATTGTGGAACAAAATTTTAACTAAAAAAGGATCTGTGCAAATGTTTCTGGTTTTGTACCCACAGGAGTCACAATATAATCAAATAAAAAAGCAACTCGTAACGGTTTTTTTTTATTTATAGAAACGGATTAATGATTTTGATTGTATCGTCAATAATTTGATTATGATGCATATCTTCGAAATAGATAATAATACAATTGCATTCTAAAGCAACTGCGAGAATTATACTATTATAAAAAGAAAATTTATAGCGTTCCGCAATTTGGCAGGCTTTTGTAATGGTGTTTTGAGTATTGTTGTGTAGGTTGTTATTCTGCACAACTTCCCGAACAACATTTATAGCATCAGCGTAGCTAAAGCCAAGTTTTCGGGTAATTGTATTGGAAAGTTCTTATAAAACTTGCGTAGAAATGAAAGAATTATTTTCTGAGATAAGCGTTCTTGCAATTGCCAGTTTATCGGGTTCGTTGTTGAAATAGGAATAAACTAAAATATTGGTGTCTAAGAATATACCATCGTTCATTTGCCTCGTCTCTACTAAATTTAAAATTTTTAGTGTCAATAGAAATGGTGTCAAAAGAAATAAATTTTTTAGTTTTTATTCTAAACCTTCTTCTTTTTCGAAAGTAATGATTTGCAGTTCTTTGCCTATGTATTTTCGAGAAATATTAAAAGACACGGTTTGTGTGTTGGGTGTTGTAATTGTTTCGTGTCATAAAATTTATATTAAACGGAGACGTAAGCCCTACTAGCTCTAAAATCTCTAATGTAAGTGTCGATTAAATCAAAAAGTGTTCTCTTTTTACTTCCCTCCAAAAGTTCTAGTTCCTTAATTCTTTGCAACGTTCTTTTGTCAAAAGAAGCACTATTACTTTTCCTTACCAAAAAATCTAACGGGACACCTAGAGCATCTGCAATTTTTTTAGCAGCATCAATAGACCAGAATAGCTTCTCTACGTTCGTACTTGCCAATCATTACTCTTGAAAACACTACTTTTTTCAGCCAAATCGCTTTGGGTAAAGTTATTTTGTATCGGGATTGCGAAATAATACCAAACCTAATTATAATACAACCCAATCCCTCCTCTATCGAAAAGAGAAAACCTGAGGTGAGGAGAAAAAAGTCAGACTATATTGTAATT
>JAYVGE010000434.1:0-2612 GCA_043772515.1 Flavobacterium sp.
ATACCAATGGAAATGGTAAAAATTAAGATTGTGAAAAACTAAGAATACGGCTAGAAAATGTGCTAAAAAACGTAGTTTTTGACTAACTGGCTGCAAATCGTCGATAAAACTGATTACACTTACCAGCACAAGAGACAAAAAAAGACTAATTCTAATATCGCCCATCAAAAAGCTAATAATTACGGTAATTGGAAAAATAATCCCGCCACCTCTCACCGTTACGGTATCGTGTGAAGACCTTAAATTTGGACTATCTACAATTTTATAAACGCTGGCTAACTTTAAATACAAAAACTCTAACAAAGCAAGTACGACAAAAACTACACTATATTTTATAAAAATCATTTAAACGAATTTAGTGTTTTCAACAAACCTTCTTTTGCTGCAACAGGCATTTTTTTATGCAAAGCTAATTTTATTTTTCTATTACTCACCTCATAGTTTTCAGTAAGTTTGACCAACCTTTCGCTGTTTAAAGGTAATCTTAGTAAATCTCCCATTTTTACTGCAAATTGGATAAGGGGAATGGGAATGTTCCAAATGTAAATTTTACGTTGCAAACTATCGCCAATCAACCGAATCAAATCATTTGTTGAAACAGATTCATCATCTGCAAGTTGGTAAACTCCTGTTTGAATGTGTGGATTTTCTATCAGCTCTTTTACTACAAAACATAAATTTTCTACACTCAAAAAAGACCTTTTATTATCAAACACCCCCAATGGCCAAGGAATACCTTTCTTTACCATTTGGTACAACAGATTCAAATTCCCTTTGTTTCCTTCGCCGTGTATCATACAAGGTCTTAGTATATAAAATCGTTTGCCATCGGGTAATGGCTGCGATTGAATATATTGTTCGGCCATCAATTTTGATTTTCCGTAATGGGTAATTGGATTTGGAATTATTTCTTCAGTCAATTCACCTTTTACTACATCTGCCACAGCTTTTACCGAGCTCATAAAAACAAATACTTTGGCGTCAGAAGCTAAAAAAGCATCGTACAATTGTTTGGTTAATTCAAAATTGGCTTCATAATAATCGTTAGCGACAGACACATTTTTCAAATCATGTGCTTTGCCCGACAAATGAATAACGACATCTGCATTTACTTTTATTTCTTGCCCCACTAAATATCGAATGCGTAAAGGTGAAATTTGATAAATTGGTTTTAGGTATTTTTCTATATTGCGACCTACAAAACCAGTTATTCCCGTAATTTGGATGTTTAAGCTCATTTAAGCAACGAATTATAAAACTGACATTGAAGGCGATAAATTTCATCCGCAGAAAAGTATTTTAAAATGCGTTTTCTTGCATAATTCCGCATATTTTCTAACAAAACAGCATCCTTGTACAGCTTCATCATCACATCTGAAAATGCTATCACATCGCCATAAGGAACTAAAATACCCGATTTATTTTCTTCTATCGAGTCTGTCAAACCTAAAACTCTAAAGCCAATGGTAGGAATACCCCTTGCCGCTGCCTCCACCACAATTGAACCAAAGCCCTCACTACTACTTGGCGAACACAGTACATCGCATACCGATAAATAAACTTCGTGTGGCCGCCCTACTTCTATATTTATTATTTTAGATTTAATGTTTGCATATTGCTCAAAAAGCGTTTCTAATTCACCCTGTGTTTCATCCGCACCTACCATTATCAATTTAACATTGTCTAAATGTGCTATTTTAGCGAAACTTTCAAAAAGATATTTAATTCCTTTTGACATGGATTTACGAGCGTAAAAACCAAAAACAAAATCGCCACTATCCATGCCCAATTGTTGTCTCAATACCGATCTATTGGCAACCAAGCTAATATCATATTGTTTTAATTCAACCCCTGTTAATGAACCTTTACCTAAATATTCAATCTGTTTTTCTTTTTTTAAAAATCCATTTTGAGCTAAAAAATTAGATTGAGATGGGCTATCGGTCAAGCATTTGGTGTTAAGTTGGAATATAATTTTATCTAAAAATCGATAAAAATTTTTCTTTCGCCCTGTTTGGGTAGACCAAACCTGCCCCGTGTAGGTGTGCAGCCTTACGGGCACCAAAGTAAGCCAACTTGCTATGGCAGATAATAGCCCCGATTTTGGCATAATAGAATGTACAATAGTTGGTTTTATTTTGATGAATAAAAATATCAACCTTAGTAATGCGCTTAAATCATGAAAAAGAGATACTTTTCTACAAATTCTGACATCTATAAAAACTACTTCGGGATAATCTTTTTGGTA
This sequence comes from Flavobacterium sp., assembly GCA_043772515.1. GTDB lineage: Bacteria > Bacteroidota > Bacteroidia > Flavobacteriales > Flavobacteriaceae > Flavobacterium. Next base: position 2,249 of record JAYVGE010000434.1, read on the forward strand.
TTTGGCAACCCCATCGCCCACGATGTATAAAGTATAATCATCGACAGCTCTGATGATAAAATTATGCAAATGCCATTGTACAACCTCTGCCTGGGTAACTACTCTAACTAGTTTTATCTTGGGATTATTTATATTTTTCAAATTCTGTTTTTTCAATAAAAATGACAGCCTAAAATACAACTAAATTTTATTTTTATAAACTTCTATCATCTTTTTTATGGTCTGTTTGGTGGTTGCAACCAATACCTAACTAGAGATTGATTATAAACCAGTTTTTGGTTAGGGAGTGAGTTTACACAATCTAATGATGACTCCCTTTTTAACACTTTTTTCATCTGTTTTTTTTTCGATTTAAACATTTCTT
>JAYVGE010000435.1:0-6266 GCA_043772515.1 Flavobacterium sp.
AAAAACCAATAAAATAAAAATATACAAATCAAAGAAATTGATATTTGGCACAGGAACGACTCCGTTTATTCCTAATTGTTGCAAAGACCTAAAAAACAAAGCCATTCATTCTTCTCAATATTTAGATCAAAAGGAGCAACTACAAACAAAAAAATCAATAACGGTCGTTGGTAGCGGACAAAGTGCCGCAGAAATATACAATGACTTATTACAGGAAATAGACAGTAAAGGATATCAATTAAACTGGATAACGCGCTCAGCCAGATTCTTTCCATTAGAATATACCAAACTAACTCTTGAAATGACTTCCCCCGATTATATTGATTATTTTTTCAATTTGCCTACACAGAAAAGAGATCAAATGAACAGGGAACAAAAGAATTTGTATAAAGGAATCAATAGTGACCTAATCAATACAATTTATGATACGCTCTATACCAAGAGCCTTACCAACGATATTAATGTAAGCCTTAGAACCAATTCGGAGTTAAAAAAAGTCATTTATAATGAAATAGCGAATCAGTTCGAATTAGAAATTCATCAGGTAGAACAAAACAAATATTATAGTCATTCTACAGAAGCAATTGTATTGGCTACTGGGTACAATTATAAAATGCCCGATTTTGTAAACGGAATTACTTCTAGAATTAAATGGGATGCCAAAAACAGATTTGATGTCGATAGAAATTATAGTATTGATATTAATAACGCTGAAATATTTGTTCAAAATGCTGAATTACACACGCACGGATTTGTAACTCCAGATTTAGGTATGGCATGCTATCGCAACTCCTTTATCATAAAAGAACTTACAGGAAAAGACTACTACCCAATAGAATCGAGAATTGCCTTTCAGCAGTTTAATGTATCATCTGATGAAGAAATACTAGTCGAAAAAACTTTAGCCACCAATTAATTGAACTTTTTATGAATCTGCGTTTTTATTTAATAACCATGACCATGGTAGCTGTAGTAAGTGATTATTTACTGCATCCGTTCTATCCACAGTTTTTTAAGGCGAGATTTAACATTACAGACCCAGAACAAGTGGGGTACTATTTTGCGGCTATTTGTTTTATGGTAATGATTTCATTTCCTTTTTGGGCGTATGTATCCAAAAAAATTACTGAACTAAAAATATTAGTATTTACTCAATTTATCGCTGGAATACTGGCTTTATACTGTTATTGGACTACCTCCTATTTTGAGTTTTGGATTGTATCTCTTATAATGATACTATTCAAAGGAAGTTATCTTTTGATTTATCCTTATATCCTAAAGCTGGCGAATAAAGACAATCATACCGAAACTATAGGATTTCTATCTGTGGTGGTTCATTTTGGGAGTATTTTAGGAGCTATTTTGGGCGGGCTTGTTGTAGGCTTATTTAATCCTTGTTACATTTTTTTGATTATGGGATTGGGAGATTTTATCCAAATGGGGACTAGCCTATATTTGATTAACAGTAAAAAATTTAATAGCTACAATGATGAGATTCCGAAAGAAACATCCAAACCCGAAGGCAATTTAATTCCGAAAGGTTTTGTTCTAAAAATTGGATTGATAACACTAATTTTTTACTTCAGCATCTTTATTATCACCCCGTTTTTCTCTAGCTATTGGGAATCTATCTCGGCTTACAACAGCAAGGTTGTTTCTGGATTTGTCTATGCAATTCCGGGAGTTGTAGCGCTATTTGCACTATGGCTCAGTAAAAATCTGAAAACGCAAAGCACTATTATTCCTGCTCTTTTATTAGGACTTGTTGGGATTTTTCTTCAAGCTTCAAAAATAGACTTTGTTGTGCTATTGGGCAGAATCCTATATGGCTGGTCGATGTTTCAGGCTGTTGTGCGTTTTGATGTGCTGTTATTTGATTTGAGTACGCCAAAATCGTACGCCACTGACTATAGTAAAATACATTTTTTTCAAAATTTGGGTGTTCTATTAGCCTCCATTTCTATAGGAATATTAGTAGAACATCAAGGGCTACAAATACCCTTTGTTGTAGCATTTATAGGTTTTATAGTTACGTTGACACTCTATTATTACCTGTTTAAAGAAGAAACAAAAACAACAGAAGAATTGGTTAAATTACAAATCAAAGAATGATTATTAAGTAAATAATTCTAATAAACATGAAAAACGTTCAAAAAGAACATGATTCCATTACGTTTGAATTCTCTAAAAGTTATCCTGATTTTGGGAATATCGATTTTAGGCATATCAATTTAGAAAATGATATTCCGTTGCTTCATAATTGGTTCAATCAAGATTATGCCGCTTTTTGGGGAATGCAAAATACAACCTTGGCAGAAGTCAAAAAAGAATATGAAAGACTGACACAACCCGATCATTATGATGTTTTTATCGGGATTTTTAATGGCGAACCTACTTTTTTATTGGAACGTTACAATCCACAAAAGGATGTTATAGGACAATTTTATGACACTAAAGACGAAGATTGTGGCATACACATTATTGTAGCTCCAACAACAAAATCAGTTCATAATTTTACTTGGCATATTTTTAATGCAATTATGGATTTTGTCTTTTCTAACAAAAATATACAGCGCATTGTCGTAGAACCAGACATTCGAAACAAAAAAATGTTTACACTCTGTGAGAGAATTGGCTTTGAGCTTGGCAAAACAGTTCTTTTGCCTCATAAAACAGCTCAATTGGCATTTCTTACCAAAATAAATTTTCAAAAAATAACACCTCCTATTCAAACTATTCATACCATGAATGTATCAAGCCAAACCATTTCTCCTCGACAAGCAATAACTCATTTACAACCCAAAACTTGGTATGTTGTAAACACCTTGCTTATAAAAAAAGCGATTTGCGAATTTGCTCATGAGTTATTAATTACACCTGAATTAATAGAAAAAAAAGACGGTTGGGGATATTACATCTTACCAACTGACCTTGCAAACATACACTATAAATTCAGGGCAAAATTATTAGAGCTAAACCATTTATACATCGACACTTTATCAATACAAAAATATGATAAAGGACAAATTATTCTATTGGATGCGGTTTACTTTATCTTAGAAATTCAAGAAAGTTTAGGTATTGATAAGAAATTATTGCCTACTTATGTCGAAGAAATTACAAGTACACTTTACGGAAGCGCTTACAAACATCTAAACGGAAACCCGACTGCTAAATCCTTGGCTGTTGCCGATTTTCAAACCATCGAAACAGCAATGATGGAAGGACATCCAGGTTTTGTTGCCAATAATGGACGCATTGGTTTTGATGCCAATGATTACAAATCGTATGCGCCAGAAGCAGGTAATTCTTTTCAATTATTATGGTTGGCTGCTCATAAAGACCGAGCCGTTTATGCAGGTTCAGAAGCATTGCCTTACCAAGTATTAATTGAGCAAGAATTAGACTCAAAAACGATAGCGTCCTTCAACAAAATAATACAGGAGAATTGTCAAGATCCAGAATCGTACTTCTTCATCCCTGTACATCCTTGGCAATGGTTTAATAAACTAGCCAATGTATTTGCTCCAGAAATAGCAACCAACAAACTAATTTGTTTAGGATATGGACCCGATCAGTATTTTGCACAACAATCTATACGTACTTTATACAATATTAGTAATCCCCATAAATTTTATACCAAAACGGCACTATCTATATTAAATATGGGTTTTATGCGTGGTTTGCCTTTGTATTATTTAGGGACGGCTCCAGAAATGGCAATATGGTTAGAATACTTACTTGCTGAAGATTCATTTATTCAGGAAACTGGATTTACTATGTTGGGAGAAATAGCTTCTGTAAGTTATGTAAATCCTTATTTTGAAGCTTTTGGAAATCATAATGATTATAACAAAATGCTAGCTTCTCTTTGGAGGGAAAGCCCAATGACAAAAATAAAACCAGGACAACGACTAATGACCATGGCTGCATTCTTGCATGTAGACCACGAAGGAAATGCTTTGTTACCCGAATTAATTAAAGCTTCGGGAGTAAGTATCGATTGTTGGTTGCAAAGGTATCTAAAAGCCTACCTAAGTCCTATTCTTCACTGTTTTTACAAATATGATTTGGTGTTTATGCCTCATGGCGAAAACTTAATCATGGTTATAGAAAAAAATATTCCAGTAAAAGTTTTACTAAAAGACATTACTGAAGAAGCTGTTATTTTAAACCCCGAAATACCACTTCCTGAGAATCTAAAACGTATGTATGCTCCTGTCCCAGATGATGTAAAATTGCTTTCTATTTTTACAGATATCTTTGATGGTTTTTTCAGATTTATGTCACATATCTTAGAAGAACATGCTAATTATTCTGAAGAAAATTTCTGGAAACAAGTTGCCGAAAACATTTACGAATACCAAATAAGACATCCCGAATTTGAAGAAAAATTTAACAAATACGATCTTTTTGCCTCTGAGTTTAAACTGTCTTGTCTAAACCGTTTGCAAATAAACAACAACAAACAAATGATTGATTTGGATGACCCTGTGGCTCTTTTGCAATTTGCAGGTACATTAAAAAATCCAATCTCCGCCTTTAAGAAAATCCAATCCGATTTAGAAATCGCAATCAATTGATATCCAAATGAGCAATCCAACAATACCCGTAAAATTAAATTACAAGAAGCAAGTTAGCGACATCCACTTTGTAAAACATATTCCTACTTTGGGTGACATTCATTTGAGACCTTTAAATCTGGATTTAGATATTGATTTTTTGCACCAATGGGTTACCAAACCCTATGCTACCTATTGGGGAATGGAAAAATTCACAATAAATGAAGTGCAATCTGCTTACAACGAAATAGCAGAAACACCTTCTCATGATGCCTACATCGGAATGTTAAACAACAAACCCATTTTTTTGATGGAGCGTTATCTAGCATCAAATGATTTGGTAGCTAAATATTATGAGGTACACCAAAACGATTTTGGAATGCACATTCTTGTAGGTCCACCAGAAGATAGAATTCCAAATTTTACTTGGAATATATTTACCACCATAATGGATTTTATATTTACCGATGAAAGCGTAAATCGAATTATTGTTGAGCCTGATATAAGAAATGAAAAAATTCACACCCTAAATAAAAGAGCTGGATTTGTGTATCAAAAGTTGATTGAACTGCCCCATAAAACAGCACATTTGGCTTTTTGCACCAAAGACCAATATGAGAAAGCTTTAGATAAAGAACAAAAAAATAATCAAAATGAATAGTACCTTTTTATCCGAAAATCCGACACAAGTTATTAGTCATTTAGAACCCGAATTATGGAATAGGGTAAATAGGTTACTCATTCGAAAATCAATAAGCGAATTTGCACACGAATTACTCATTATCCCAACACTTCAACATCAGCAAAAAGATTGGGGTCAATATTCTATTGTTTCGGATAATCCAACGATAATGTATCAATTTCGTGCCAAAAAACTAAAACTAGATCATTGGCATATTGATGAAAATTCCATACTAAAATTGGAACGTGAAAATGAAATTACATTAGACGCACTCCATTTTATTTTAGAATTTAAAATACAATTAAGCATTCCAGATGAAATGCTGCCAACCTATTTAGAAGAAATTACGAGCACCCTTTACGGAAGTGCTTACAAACAAACTCACGAACAATTTACAGCAGAGACACTAACCTCAGCCAGTTTTCAAGACATAGAACATGCCATGACGGAAGGGCATCCTTGTTTTGTTGCCAATAATGGACGTATTGGGTTTAACGCCATAGATTATAATTTTTATACTCCAGAAGCAGCAAATTCCTTTTCTATACTATGGCTTGCAGGTCATAAAGACAGAACGGCATACAATGGAACAAAGGACGTACACTATCAAGATCTTATTTTACAAGAATTAGGAGAAGAAACCATTGCAAACTTCAATACGGTACTAACCAATTTGAATTTGAATCCCGAATCTTATTTTTTTATTCCTGTACATCCTTGGCAATGGTTTAATAAGCTGGTAACTATATTCACGCCCGATATTGCACAACGCAAATTGATTTGCTTAGGATATGGCTCTGATAATTACCTAGCACAACAATCGATTAGAACAATATACAACAGTAGTAATCCTCATAAGTTTTATACCAAAATGGCTTTATCCATTCTGAATATGGGATTTGTTAGAGGTTTATCTCCTTATTATATGGATAGTACACCTCCTATTACAGAATGGATAAAGCCATTTTGGTATAAAACTTATGAGGATTACTACTGTTGTATATTGTTCTAATCGATTGTTG
>JAYVGE010000436.1:0-6240 GCA_043772515.1 Flavobacterium sp.
TAATTTCGAAAATTTAAAACTAAAAACTGCGACTAAAAACTTACTTTAGTATTTGAGAAGTATGTGCTTTTGTTTTTACATCCGAAATAACCTCTTCGATAATTCCGTTTTCATCAATTACAAATGTGGTTCTGTGAATACCATCATATTCTCGTCCCATGAATTTTTTGGGTCCCCAAACACCAAAAGCCTCAATAACCGTTTTGTCTTGGTCTACAAGCAGCGAAAAAGGGAAACTATATTTGTCTTTGAACTTGGCTTGGGCTTTTTGCGCATCGGCACTAACGCCCAAAATAGCATAATTATTAGCTTGAAAACGTTCGAAATTATCTCGCAAATCACATGCTTCTGCCGTACAACCTGGTGTGTTTGCCTTTGGATAAAAGAAAATAACCAATTTTTTCCCTACATAATCCGATAATTGGTGTGTTTTCCCATCTTGATCTAAGCTTGAAAAATTAGGCGCTTTATCCCCTTTTTTTAATACAATCATATTCTAAATCTCTAAATTGTTACTAGGTAAATCCTCCATATTCTTATTCTAAAAAAACTTAAATTAAAAAGATAATTATAGTATTTTTACAGTTCAAATTTAATAAATAATGACCAAAAAGGAGCGTGTAACATTTGTTATAAATACGTTAAAAGAATTATACCCGACTATTCCCATTCCGCTAGATCATAAAGATCCATATACCTTGTTGATTGCTGTTTTGCTTTCGGCACAGTGTACCGATGTTCGTGTCAACAAAATCACTCCTTTGCTTTTTGCCAAAGCCGACAATCCGTATGATATGGTAAAAATGTCTATCGAAGAGATTAAGGAAATAATTCGTCCATGTGGCTTATCACCCATGAAATCGAAGGGAATTTATGGTTTATCACAAATTTTAATTGACAAGCACGGTGGTCAAGTACCACAAAGTTTTGAATATCTAGAAGAATTGCCTGCCGTAGGGCATAAAACCGCAAGCGTTGTAATGTCTCAAGCTTTTGGAATTCCTGCTTTTCCTGTAGACACACACATACACCGACTAATGTACCGATGGAATCTTACCAACGGAAAAAATGTAGTTCAAACCGAAAAAGATGCCAAACGAATTTTTCCTGAAAAAATCTGGAATGATTTGCATTTACAAATCATTTGGTACGGACGAGAATATTCTCCAGCACGAGGTTGGGATATAGAAAAAGACATTATTACCAAAACCATTGGCCGAAAAACCGTATTGCAAGCAATAACAAAAAAATAAAATTCTAAACTTAAATCGTATAAATACTTTTTCATAAAGACTTGACTAAACCACTTTTAAGCAAAAAAAATTACGTTAATCCTCCTAAAAACAAGAAAATTAACGTAATTCCATTTAAAACAAATACTAAGTTATTCTTTTAATTCTTAATTATCTCGAATACCTTACCTTCTATTTCAATAACATTCAACGCTTTAGAATAATTCAATAAAAAAGAAATAGTTTCTTCCTTAGGTTTCAGCTTTTTTATTACCACCGCTTTATTTGTGTAAATTTTTGCCATATCTATGAATATTTAGTTTATAGTACAACGTCTACAATAGTAATATATTGTCAATTGGTTAAAACAATTTGGTGTTTGTCTATTACTTTTCTCAAATTCATCAATGCGTAACGCATTCTACCTAAGGCGGTATTGATACTGACTCCAGTAATTTCAGATATTTCTTTAAAACTCATATCTTGATACATTCGCATAACCAAAACTTCTTTTTGATCTGCAGGCAGTTCTTCTATCAGTTTTTTTACATCCTTAACCACTTGCTCAGCGATAATCTTATTTTCTATGGTCAGGGCATCATCAGACATTATAGAAAAAATAGAAAATTCTTCTGTTTCTCTGAACATCGGCATTTTTTTGTTTTTTCTAAAATGATCAATAATAAGATTGTGCGATATTCTCATGACCCAAGGCAAGAACTTACCTTCTTCGTTATAAGAACTTGCTTTTAGCGTCTTGATTACTTTAATAAAAGTATCCTGAAAAATATCATTAGACACCTCTCTGTCAGGAATTTTGGAATAAATAAATCCGTAAATTTTTGATTGATGCCTATTGATTAGTATTTCTAACGATTTTTCATCACCAGAAATATAATTATTCACTAATTGGGCATCGGTAATTTCTATAATAGCCATAAAAATACTTTTTAATTTTGTTGGGAAATTTGGGAGGTTTTCTAAAAAGTAGTTTTATATAATAGGCTATTTATAGTTTTGGTTAGTTAAAGTCAAATTTAACAAAATTTTACCACAAAAAGCAAATAAAAAAAAATAAAAAAAATAACATCGAAAATTCAGAATAAAAACCCTGATTTTACTGATGCAAGGTCATAATTTCTTATAATTTTGTAATTATCAAATACTTCTTGTCAAATGAAAATTGATTACTTTTGTAAAAATTCATTCTTCTTTATGCCAATCGACCTTTCAAAACTAGACCCAAAAAAAAACATTATTATTAAAGGAGCGCAAGTCCATAATCTAAAAAATATAGATGTTGCAATTCCTCGAAATAAATTAGTAGTTATAACAGGTCTTTCTGGTTCAGGAAAATCGAGTTTAGCATTCGACACGCTGTATGCAGAAGGGCAACGCCGTTATGTAGAAAGCTTGTCCTCGTATGCGCGACAATTTCTGGGACGATTAGATAAACCAAAAGTAGAATATATCAAAGGAATTGCACCTGCTATTGCTATCGAACAAAAAGTAAACACCACCAATGCCCGCTCTACGGTTGGAACCTCAACAGAAATTTACGATTATATCAAATTACTATTTGCAAGAATCGGACGCACTTACTCTCCAATTACGGGAATAGAAGTCAAAAGAAATACCGTGACCGATGTTATCACAGATGTAAAGAGCTTAGAAACAGACAGTAAATGGCTACTTCTCGCCCCTGTTCATCTTGAAGAAGGAAGAGCATTAGAAGACAAACTAAAAGTATTGTTACAGCAAGGATTTGCCCGAATTTTGGTAGCTAATGAAATGATCCGTTTGGATGAAATTGACCAACATTCATTAAACAATAAAGACATAAAACTCATTATCGACAGAATTGTTGTCAAAGATGAAGAAGAATTTTACAATCGATTGGCAGATGCTGTGCAAACTGCTTTTTATGAAGGAAAAGGGATTTGCTATTTGCAAGAAGTAAATTCGGACAAGCAATTTTCTTATTCTAATAATTTCGAATTGGATGGCATTACATTTTTGGAACCCAATGTTCATTTATTTAGTTTTAATAATCCCTATGGCGCTTGTCCAGTATGTGAAGGGTATGGAAACATAATAGGAATTGATGCCGAATTGGTAGTACCCAACACCACATTATCCGTTTTTGAAAACGCTATCTTTCCATGGCGAGGAGAAAGTATGAGCTGGTTTCGGGACGAATTGGTAAATAATGCTTATAAATTTGATTTTCCTATACACAAACCATTCTTTCAATTAACCGAAGAACAAAAAGACTTAATTTGGACAGGAAATAGTTATTTTCAGGGACTTAATGATTTTTTTAAGGAATTGGAGGAGAAAAATTATAAAATACAAAATCGCGTAATGCTTTCTCGTTATCGAGGCAAAACCAAATGCTATTCCTGCAAAGGAAAACGTTTGCGAGTAGAAGCCTCGTACGTAAAGATTAATACAAAAACTGTTTCGGATTTGGTCGATTTACCAATAAAACACTTGGTCGCTTTTTTTGAAAAAATTGATTTAAATGTTTATGAAAAACAAATTGCGAAACGTCTGTTACTAGAAATTAACAACCGATTATCGTTTTTGACCGAAGTTGGTTTAGATTATCTGACACTAAACAGAAATTCATCAACTCTTTCTGGAGGCGAATCGCAAAGGATCAATTTAGCCACTTCGCTTGGAAGCAGTTTAGTCGGTTCGATGTATATCCTCGACGAACCCAGTATAGGTTTACACCCAAAAGACACAGAACGTTTGATAAAAGTTTTGTTATCATTACGGGATTTAGGCAATACTGTTATTGTAGTCGAGCACGATGAAGATATCATGAAAGCTGCCGACATGATTATCGATATTGGACCAGAAGCAGGAACTTTGGGTGGTAATTTGGTCGCACAAGGCACCTACGAAGAAATCCTAAAATCGACTTCACTTACGGCGCAATATCTCAATGGCGATTTAGAAATTACTGTTCCTAAAAAACGAAGAACATTCAAGAATTTTATAACCATAAAAGGAGCCCGAGAAAACAATTTACAAAATATAGATGTCACTTTTCCGTTAGATGTTCTTACAGTAATCACTGGTGTTTCTGGTAGTGGAAAAAGTACGCTCGTCAAAAAAATATTGTTTCCCGCCATGCAGAAAAAACTCGATAACGCAGGTGAAAAAGCGGGTCAGTTTAGCGAAATTACAGGTTCTTTTTCTCAAATAAAACATATTGAGTACGTCGATCAAAACCCAATTGGTAGAAGCTCCCGTTCTAATCCTGTAACATATATAAAAGCATACGATGATATTAGAGAATTGTATGCCAAAGAAAAACTCTCTAAAATAAGAGGTTATCAAGCGAAGCATTTTTCTTTTAATGTAGATGGAGGTCGTTGCGAAACCTGTAAAGGCGAAGGAAGCATAAATGTAGAAATGGTTTTTATGGCAGATGTACAATTGCCTTGTGAAACCTGTAATGGAAAACGCTTTAAAAAAGAAGTATTAGAAGTTACTTTTGATGGCAAAAACATACACGACATTCTAACCATGACTATCGATGATGCCATTTCTTTTTTTGCAACCAACAAACAAAATAAGGTTACTCAAAAAATACAACCGCTTCAGGATGTAGGATTAGGATACGTACAACTCGGACAATCCTCTTCGACGCTATCGGGCGGTGAAGCGCAACGCATAAAACTAGCTTCATTCTTGGTCAAAGGTGCCACAAAAGACAAAGCCCTATTTGTTTTTGATGAGCCTACTACAGGATTACATTTTCATGACATCAAAAAACTGCTAACCTCTTTTGAAGCTTTGATAGAAAAAGGACATTCGATATTGGTAATCGAACACAACCTTGATCTTATAAAGTGCGCAGATTGGGTTATTGATTTAGGTCCTGAAGGTGGCGAAAACGGTGGACAGTTATTGGCCGCTGGAACTCCAGAAGAGATACTAAAAAATAAGAAATCAATTACTGGGCACTATTTAAAAGAAAAGCTTTAAACACTTATCCAACATAACATTTTTCTTCAAATGTATTTCCATCTTCGTCTAAGGCAATGAGTATTTTCTTTGCCCTAGAGGACACTTGTGCAATGTAGAGCCATACAACAGACCACATTCCTAGCGTAACACAAAACAACAAGAAATTTAAACGATGGTTTACCACTTGAGCTTCTTTGGATAAAACTGCAAATGGCAATTTGTTGTTTTGCTCTTCAATGATAAATCCTTCTTGGATTTTATTTTTTAATAAATTTGAAAATTTATCAAAATCTCTCTTACTAATAAACTGATGCTTTTTCATAACCTATCCTTGTTTTAGTCAAAAAAAATACAAATTGTTTCTATTCTATAAATAACATGTTATTAAAGAACTACACAAAATTAAAGGTATTTATTGGTCTATACAATACCCACTTTTAGTGATATTTACAATTAAGAAAAAACATTACAAAACCTACTTTTATAATTTATTATCAGCAAAGACGGGTATTCAGCATTTTTTCGTAAATAATATTTCAAAAATTGTACTATTAAACTTTCTTATTGATGTTTTGCCGTTCGGAATCATAATTTCTATTCCTAAGACAAGGGAAATGACATAATCTTTTTGATTTTTGATAAACAATTTCAGATTTCAGATGTAACAGACTCCGTAAAATCATTAATCTAAAATATTTAATAATTACGATAATCTGTAGACCATGATTGATTTTCTTGACACAGATTTTACTCCCGAATCTATCGAACAATGCCATTAAATTAAGATTTAATGTCCTCCTGCTTTAGCTACAGGAATAGAAATTTGAATGGATTGGCTTTAGCCAAAACTTTGATTTCAAACCATTCCTTTTTGTCAAAATTCAAAACTTTGACAAAGATCCGAATTGAAAATCCTTATCTTAAATTAGAAGTTTATACCTATTAAGTTTTTTGAATAAATCGAGGATTTGAAAAACACACTTACAAGGTCAAAAAAAAAACCTTGCAAAATCCCCTGTTCTTC
>JAYVGE010000437.1:0-2583 GCA_043772515.1 Flavobacterium sp.
AAATTTAAAATTAAAGATTATGTCAGACATTGCATCAAGAGTAAAAGCGATTATCGTAGACAAACTAGGCGTTGACGAAAACGAAGTTGTAACAGAAGCTAGCTTCACAAATGATTTAGGAGCAGATTCATTAGACACTGTTGAGCTTATTATGGAGTTCGAAAAAGAATTTGACATTCAGATTCCAGACGATCAAGCCGAAAACATTGCTACTGTAGGTCAAGCGGTTTCGTATATCGAAGAAGCTAAAAAATAATAAAGTTGAAACCCGCAGATTCAATATTTGCGGGTTTTATTATTTTATTACATTAAAAAAATTGGTTTTTTAATAAACCTAAAATAATAATTCCCTTGTCTTTTTTATGATTATATTGTACAAAGATCAAGGGATTTATTTATTTGAAACAAATACAAAAATTTAACATTATGGTTTTAAGGCGGGTAGTAGTTACAGGTTTAGGAGCATTGACACCTATTGGAAACACAATTGGAGAATTTTGGAATGGGCTTGTGAACGGAGTTTCAGGTGCTGCAAATATTACCTATTTTGATGTTACCAAATTCAAAACACAGTTTGCGTGTGAACTGAAAAACTTTAATATCGAGAATTTTCTTGATAGAAAAGAAGCACGAAAAATGGACAGATATGCACAATATGCAATGGTCTCGTCAGACGAAGCTGTAAAAGATTCGGGCATTGATTTAGAAAAAATTAATAAAGATAGAGTTGGAGTTATTTGGGGATCAGGTATTGGCGGTATAGAAACCTTTCAAGTAGAAATGTTAGAATACGGCAAAGGCGATGGTACTCCAAGATTCAATCCTTTTTTTATTCCAAAAATGATTTCGGACATTGCTTGCGGCCATATTTCTATAAAATATGGTTTTAGAGGTCCCAATTTTGCGACAGTTTCTGCTTGTGCGTCTTCGACAAATGCTATTATTGATGCTTTTAATTATATTCGATTAGGTCACGCCGATGTAATGGTTGCAGGAGGATCAGAAGCTGCTGTTTGTATCACTGGAATTGGTGGTTTTAATGCTATGCATGCCCTTTCTACTCGCAACGACGACCCTAAAACTGCTTCTAGACCAATGGATAAAAATCGAGAAGGATTTGTACTTGGCGAAGGAGCAGGAACCATAATCCTTGAGGATTATGAACATGCCAAAGCACGTGGTGCCAATATTTATTGCGAAATTGGCGGCGGCGGAATGTCTGCAGATGCCTATCATATTACCGCACCACATCCAGACGGTTTAGGTGCCAAAAACGTAATGCTTAATTGCTTGCGTGATGCTGGTTTAAAACCTACAGATGTAGATGGTGTAAACATGCACGGAACATCAACGCCATTGGGAGATATTGCCGAAAGCAAAGCAATTTTGCAAGTATTTGGAGAACATGCTTATACAATGAACCTGAATTCGACCAAATCTATGACAGGACATTTACTTGGTGCAGCGGGTGTTGTAGAAACAATATCATCTATTTTGTCTATAAAACATGGTATTGTACCACCAACAATAAATCATTTTACCGATGATGAAGAGATAGATGCTAAACTCAATTTCACATTTAATATTGCTCAAAAAAGAGATGTCAAAGTTTTAATGAGCAATACTTTTGGCTTTGGCGGACACAACGCTTGTGTATTGGTAAAAAAATTAGAGATGTAATATTTATGAATTTATTGCAGAAAATATTTAAGAAAAATTCCCGTTCGAAAGATGACGGGATTTTTTTTGAAATTATTAAAAAAATTATTGGTTTTGAGCCTAAAAACCTCGAATATTACAAAAAAGGATTCACCCATAGGTCAAGCAATAAACTTAATAACGAAGGAAATCCTATAAATTATGAACGTCTAGAATTTCTAGGTGATGCAATGTTAAGCGCCGTTATTGCAGCACATTTGTTCGAAAAAGCACCTACGGGTGACGAAGGTTATTTAACTAAAATGAGGTCTAAAATTGTGAGTCGCGAAAATCTTAATTCGCTAGGTAAAGACCTAAACTTGATACAATATGTAGAGAGTAAAGTGCAAGCCAAACATTTTGGTGAGAACATTCATGGCAATTTATTCGAAGCACTTATCGGAGCAATTTATCTAGATTTGGGTTACAATTATTGCGAAAAATTCATTAATCAGCGCGTAGTTTCTGGATATTCTGACATGCAGCGGCTGGAGGGAAAGGTTATTAGCTATAAAAGCATCATCATAGAATGGTGCCAAAAAGAGAAAAAACTATTCTTTTTTGATGTTTATGATGACAATGGCATTGGTGGCGAAAAATATTTTGGAGTAAAACTGAGTATAGACGGCAAAGTTTATGGCAAGTCTAGAGCATCGTCGAAGAAAAAAGCCGAAGAAATGGCAGCAAAACGCACCTTTTTTGCGTTGCAAACCCAAATTGAGGGGAAATAAATCTGACTTGGTTTATTAAAATTATCTAATTAGTTTTCATGAAAATTTATAGCAACAGAAATTACTGTAATTTGTGTTGCGATAAATCGTCTATATTACTCAATTTTCAAGTCTTTTATAAGTTCGGAGGGTTCTATGTTTAGGGCTTTGGCTA
>JAYVGE010000438.1:0-2582 GCA_043772515.1 Flavobacterium sp.
GCGTAGGAGTATTTATAATTTTTTTTATAAAATTGCCATTATTGGCTAAGTTTTCTGTCTTTATCATACAAGTCGAACCAGTATCGTCGGTACCAACAGTATAGATATAATGGTCAAAGAGGGTTCGTTGGGTCAGTGAATCAAATTGAATAGTACCTCTTGGACCTGATAATATTAAATTGTTCATTGTTTCAATTAACAACTGAGTACTTGCAATTTTTGGATTGTTTTCTAGGAGTACTTTTATAATCAAACCACTTTCATACCCCAATAGCGAAAAAACAGTAGGTAATTCAGCATAGCTTGTTTGGTAGTTTTTGATAAAATCAAAATTTGTCGAAACATCCGATGTTGCAGTCGAACAGTATTCATTTCCTAGCCAAGAACTCACCACAAAAAGATGGTCTTTGTTAGCTACGTTTTGTAATTCCGAATCAAAACAAAAAGGCGAGAGGTAGAAAGGATATTTTTCGAGTAATCGATTTTCGTTCAAAAAGCGCGTGTGTTCTTGAGTATAAATACCCGAATGAAAGGCACATATTGCCTCGGGTTTGTAGCTCTCAATATGCTCTTGCATGAGTTGGGTTTCATTTTCTCTGGGCAAAAAAGGGGTGATATAATGTCCCGTAAAGGAGGTGTCGTTCTCTTCAAAGCCATGTGTTACCGCATCCAAAAAACCATAACCAGCATCGTAATAGGAACTAGAACTCACGATGTTTTTGTACTTCATCTGTTGCAAAAAGGTTCCGAGCAAGTAGCTAGATTCGTGCAGTCCGTACGAATTGCAGTACACTCCTTTTAGTGTGGGTAATTGATACGGCAAAGTAGCTCCCAAATCGGATGCAATAAGTAAAATATCGTGGTTTGAGGCGTACTCAAATACATCCGAAAGCTTGTGGTGTCCAAAAAAACCTATAATTATTGAGACTTCTTCTTGATAATGGAGTTTTTGTATTTTGTCTATTATCAATCTTTCGTCGGCCCCCAAACTAATACTCTCTATGCGATACGTAACGTCCAGTGAAGGCAATTTTAAGCCTCGGATAAAATCGCGGTCTAGGGTTTTGTATTGCTTGGATTGTGGGAGTAAAACTCCTATTTTGGGTAGCATAGCCATCGTTGTTTGGTGTTTTGATATGGTTTCTTTGTTTTAAAACAAAAAATCTTTGAATAGTACATGACCATCAAAAGATTTTTTAGGAAATAAAAAGCAAAGAAACAAAGCCAAGGTGTTTTTATTTCTTTCGAAAATATTTTTTCTTTGATTGAGAAACCCGCCATTTGCATTGTCTCAAAAAAGACACTTTTATGGGTTTCTAAAAAATTAATCTCTAGAAGGAAAAATACCATACAATGCGATACTGGTATAGATTCCTAAATAAGGATTTAAAACAGATACGGGGGCATTGGCTCCTGCGGGTGAGGTCATCCCTCCGATAGTTGAGGTAATGCCCGAAAACCTATCGGCAGACACAGGGGCTTCGCTATACAGATTTGGAAATCCAGAACCAGCGCCCAAACTGTTTTCGCCATTTTCTGTAATGTTCGAACTACCATTATGTCCCACATTGATTATCGTATTTACCAAAGCAGTTCCATTTACCAAAGCATGGTTGTGTATTGGCATATTGTTTTGTGTAAGCACTACCGTTTGCGCCCCACTTTTTTCGCCCCAAATAACAGGAGATGTGAGTTCTGTTCCTTGACCAGGATGTACAATAGTTCGACCTCTTAGGTCAGGTAATCCAAAAGTAGTAATACCATCGCCACCAAAAGTGATGCCTAATAACGAATATAAAGCGGTGTTTTGTGCAATAGATAACAATTGCCCATTGCAAAATGCCCATCCTTTTGGGGTAAAATTAAATCCGAAAGCTTGGATTTGTCCAATTAATTGATCCATAAGTTTTGTTGTTAAGTGGTTTATGCGAAACTAGTTTTAAATGCTTGCATAAAAACAGGTATAAATACCTGTTTTTATTATTTTTTTTAAAAAAATATACGCTGCAATTTGTTCCTTTTATTCAGTTCTATAAAGTTGTAGTTGCTTTGCTATGAGCTTATTATTAAAGGGATTTGCTTAAATAATAACATATCGACTAAGTGTACGAAATTATCGTTAATAAGTGTTAAATTTTATAATTTGTATTATTTTTATTTCTTTTTTTAATGTAAATTAAGGTGTTATAATTATTTATTTGTGTTAAAATCAGGTGTTTATACCTGCTTTTATTCTGATTAATAGTGCGTAATTTATTGTACTAAAACAGCATAATGTTTTAGTAGTAATTAATGGGATTATTTGAGTTGGTAAGAACTTAATTTGAATTGTTATTATTAAATAGTGTGTTTTTTGCTGCAAAGACAATACTTGATATTTTAAGTTGAAAATTTGAAGCAAAAGGGTTTAAATACTGTTATGTATAAAAAGTATATTTTAATTTTTACTAGTACAAATAGTTCATAGATAAAATTTTATTAACTATATTTATTAAAATTATGAAAAATTCAGTTTTTTATTACTCGATTGTTGCGTGTTTGCTATTCGTTTCTTGCCAAAAAGAAGGTTTGCAAGAAGAAAA
>JAYVGE010000439.1:0-6208 GCA_043772515.1 Flavobacterium sp.
AGCTAAAACAGGAGGCAAATAAACCCTAACTTAATGACATTGCCCTATCGTTCGAGTAGCATATCATTATTGGTCTTTATCTCATCGGTTGCTATTTTATTTTGGTATTCGATGATTTTCAATTACGACCAATTTACGGTCATGCTCTTTTGATGGTTTGTGTTTTTAAAAATTAATATCCCAAATACCCGCTGCCTTTTCCAATTCTACTAGCGCTGCGGCATAGTTGTAGCGGGTTTCGTGATAACTGAGCTGTGTATCATTATAGGTTCGCTGTGCATTCAATACTTCTAGCAAAGAGGTCTCTCCTCGTTTGTAGCTATAAATTTTTCCATCCAATAGTGCTTTTGCATCTTCGAGTAAACCCTTATCAAATTGGCGAACCTGTTTTTGAGCTGTGTGGTAGCCAAACCAAGCTTGTTTTACCTCCATTTGAATATGTAGTTCGGTTTGTTTGTACAAAACATCGGCCTGTTGCCAACCCAATATTGCCGCTTTCAATTCTCCTTTGTTATTGTTAGAAAACTTAAGCGGAATCGTTATTCCTACAGCAACGGCTGTTGTAGACGGTGTTGGTGCCACTGCATTACTGGCAACAGAGGCACTTTCTACTCCAAAACTAAATCCCAGATCAAGAACTCGATTTGCTTTGGACAATTTTAAAATATCTTGCGATACCGTTTTGTTTTTGAGTGCAGCCAACAAATCGGCTCTGTTGTTTTGGGCAGAAGTCAAGAGTTGGTTTAAATCGAATAATCGATCTAACTTTGTCAAATTACCTGTAGGCAAAAATAAGGAGTCTATTTTTTGATCTCCTAGGAGTGTTCCTAATTGCAAAAGTGCGTTTTTCCAATCGGTTTCACTTTGGTAGACTTCATTGCGCATGGTGTTGGCTTCTAGTCTGCTTTGGCGAGCATCAATTTCAGAGATGCTACCCATTTTAAATCGAATACTGTCTGAAGCGGCTATGTTTTTTAGAATAGTATAGGACTGTTGCTGTACTTCTAAAATTTCTTTTTGTTTCAAACCAGTTAGGTAATTTAGGGTGGCTTCGGCTCGGAGGTTTCGAAAGTAATCTTCGAGTAAAGCTTTGGCTAGTTCGGTTGTGCTTTTTGCCAAGTTGGTACGCATTTTTCGTTTTGCACCCAATTCTAATGTCCAGCTTAATTCGGTAGAAAAACCATAGCCCATTTGCATTCTTCTCTGTCCATTATCGCTTGCGCCGATGACTAGTTCTGGATCGGGGAAAACTTTTGCAGCTTCGGCATTGGCTTCGGCTATATTTACATTATATTTTTCGGCAGCATATTCCAAATTATTTTTACTTACCAAAGTTAGAAAGTCGGAATAATTTATTTTTGTTGGTGTAAATGGGGGGGCAATTTGTGCATTTACCACTCCCGACATCACGGTCATTAAAACATATGCCACCCATTTATAGTTTGTGTTTTTCATCATAATTTGAATTGATTATTTGTTGATTGGGTTAATCGTTAAAATAAATCAACGCTTAAACCTTTTTTACGCCTCATTCTCTTGTCCATTTTTTTTTCGATGAGGTAGTAAAGGGAGGGCAAAGCAAACAGCGTAAGAATTGTAGAGAATAATAATCCATAAACAATTACCGTAGCCAAAGGCCGTTGTACGTCGCTACCGATTCCAGTGGCTAATGAAGCAGGAAGCAATCCTAAAACAGCGACTGTTGCGGTCATCAATATGGGGCGAAAACGTTGTTTGGCACCATTGGTTACCGCTTCTAGTAAAACCATTCCGTTCTTACGAAGCTGGTTGATGTGTGAAATCATGATTACCCCATTCTGAATGGCTACGCCAAACAAAGCAATAAAACCTACGGCAGAGGATACATTTAGAGTCATCCCGCGAACATTAAGAGCGAGCATACCTCCAAACAATGCCAAAGGAACGATGCTCATCAATAATCCTGCTTGACGAAATTTGCCAAATGCACCATACAATAAAACAAACATAAGTGCCAGAGACATCGGTACAATTAGAGCAAGATGCCCATAGGCTCGTTCTTGGTTTTCAAATTGTCCGCCCCATTTTATTTCAAATTGCTCTAAATTATATGTTACTTTTTCTTCAATTTTAGATTGAGCTTCGGTCAGAAAAGAGCTTAAATCTGTTCCTCTCAAGTTCAAACGAACGGTTAAATGGCGCTTATTCATTTCTCTAGCAATAGTGCTCTCACCTGTATTGAGCTTGATTTCGCACACTTGTGACAGAGGAATCTTAATCCCTTCGGAATTGGTTAGCATTAAATTTCCAATTTTCTCAGGACTATCGCGACTGTCTCGGTTGTAGCGAGTCATAATATCATAGACTTTATTGCCGACAAAAATTTGCGAAACTGCCTTACCTCCCAAGGCTACTTCTATCAATTCAGAAACCGCATCGACATTCAAACCATATTGAGCTATTTTTTGGCGGTCGGCAATAACCTGTATTTGTGGCAAAGGGGGTTCTTGGTCTATGGCCAAATCAACGGCTCCTTTTACATTTTGCAAGGTTTTGATTATGTCTTCGGCAATTCGGCGGGTTTCTTTATAATCTTCGCCATATATTTTTACGACCAATTCACTGTGTGCTCCCGAAATTTTATCCATAACTCCATCAATCATTGGCTGCGAAAAACCAACATTATAACCAGGCATGGTCGCATATTCGGCAGCAAGTTCTTGTATTAAGTCTGCTTTGGTTCTTCCCGATTTCCATTGGCTGTAGGGTTTCAAACCGATACTGCATTCATAATGAGAAGCGGTCCAAGCATCTGTTCCATCGTCATTCCTTCCTGCTTGTACCATCATATAAGTCACCTCGTCATATTTTAAAGTACGCTGGCGGAGCGCATCACTCATTTCTTTCGATTTTTCTAAAGTGATCCCTGGCGGTAACGAAACTTGTAGCCAAATGGAACCTTCGTCTAGCGGGGGCAAAAAATCTTTTCCTACTGTTGCGGTAAGAAGAAAGGCAAGAGACAATACACTAATTAAGGGTACAAATATCTTTTTAGGATTTTGCATTATTTTTTGAATGCGACAATGGTAAGCAACGGTTAATTTATCGAGCCATTTGTTCTGATACATTTTTTGTGGCTTTCGATAGATAAAATAAGCCAGTCCAGGAATAAGAAATAACGCAATTAATAGCGCACCAAAAAGAGCATAGCCAACGGTAAATGCCATGGGCGTAAATAATTTTTTTTCTACACGCTCAAACGCAAATAAAGGTAAATAAGCGGTAATGAGAATCAGCGTAGCAAAAAAGATCGGACGGGCAACATCTTTTACTCTTTCGGCAATGCTCTTTTGTGTCAGTTCGTCGTCTTGATGATCTTCTCTTTGCTTAAGGACGGTTTCCATCATTACGATGGCTCCGTCGACAATAATTCCGAAATCAATCGCTCCCAAGGAAAGTAAATTAGCGGGAATGTTGGTCAATTTCATCAAAATAAAAGCGATTAAAAGCGAAATAGGAATGGTAATCGCTACCAATAACGCACCTCTCCAGCTACCCAAGAAAACAATTAGTACTATAATTACCAAAGCCATTCCTTCGAGCAAAGTTCGAGAAACCGTGGTAAGGGTTGTATCTACCAAATCGGTTCTGTCAAGAAAAGCATGAATCTTTACTCCTTCTGGAAGCACATTCTCATTCAAATCAGCAACGGCTTCATTTATGCCTTTTAAAACGACCGATGGGTTTTGATGCTTTAGCAAAAGGACAATGCCTTCGATAGTATCCGAATAGTCAACGCCTCGCTTGTCGGAATAGCCTAAGGCTCCTTTGCGTTCTAAGTTTCCGTATTTTAGCTTGCCAATATCTCTGAGATAAATGGGAGCACCGTTGGCAGATTTGACTACAATACGCCCGATATCATCTAGATTTTTTACTAAACCGATTCCTCGTACTACATAGGATTGGTCGCCACGATCAACCATGCTTCCGCCTACATTGGCATTGTTTTTTTCGATAGTTTCGGTTACTTCGCTCAACGATAAGTGGTATTGTTCTATTTTGCGAGGATCCAATTCTACCTGATATTGGGTAGTGATACCGCCAAAATTGGTAATGTCGGCGACACCAGATACTTGTTTGATACGAGGAATAATAATATACTCCTGTAATTCGCTCAAAGCTCTTAAATCATGGTTTTTACTCTCGATAATATAGCGGTAAATTTCTCCTGTTGGAGAAGTAAGAGGATCTAAACCTGGGACAGCGCCGTAAGGTAACTCGATATCGCTTAAACGTTCTTGAATTCTTGTTCGGGCAAAGTAATCTTCGACTCCATCATCAAAAACAAGGGTTACCATAGACAGACCAAAAGTGCTTTTGCTTCGCATAACGTGCATACCTGGCAATCCGTTTAGGGCACGCTCAATCGGAATAGTGATTTGTTGTTCTATTTCTTCGGCAGCCAAACCAGGAACTTGCGTTACCACTTGCGAAGTAACATCTCCAATATCGGGATAGGCTTCGACCGAAAGTTGTGTCCAAGAGTAATATCCAAATAAAGAGAGTAGTAAGAATAATGCTAAAACAAACCAACGTTTAGCAATTGCCGTTTCAAATATATTTTGCTTCATACCTATTTTTACTATTTTGCCTCAAGGAGATAAAAAGCCCCTTGGCTTATGATTGTTTCGTTTGGTTTTAATCCATATAGGATTTCAATCCTTCCATTATCAGAAATACCTGTTTTTACATTGCGCCTTTTGTATTTTCCTTTAGCGATTTGAACAAGCACAAAACTTTCGTCATTAAATTGTAACACCGCTTTGGCAGGAACGAACATCGTATTTACAGGAGTGTCGATAAAGTTTACCGTTACGTACATACCTGGTTTAAGGGTGCGATCATCATTGGCACACTCAAGGAGTACTTGTACACTTCGCGTGGCTTCGTCAACAATTTCATCTACATGATAGATTTTTCCTTTAATTTTTTTGTCTGGATAAGCAGCTAACTCAATTGTTGCGCCATCTAGTTTATGTATAAAACGAATATCCTTTTCTTTTACCTGACCAACTACCCAAACCGTTTTTAAGTTGGCAACCTTTACTTTAGGAGGATCTTCGGATTTAAGGTATTGTCCCATTACCACCTCATTGGTTATCACTTCGCCTGTAATTGGGGAAGTGATGATTAGTGGTTGCCCAAAAACCAGCCTATCTACAGCTACTCCGAATATCTTCAGGCTCGCTATGGCATTTTGATATTCTTTTTCACGAACTTCAAAATTGGATTTGGCTTCTTCTAAATCCTTTTGAGAACTCACGCCATGGCGTTTTAAATCTTCTTGGCGTTTTAATGAAAGTCGCACTGTATGATATTCTGATTTTGCCTGAAAGAAGTTTTTTTGAGCTTCTGTAAAATCGGGCGAAACCATTTCGAAGAGAGGTGTTCCTGCTTGGGTTTTCATCCCTAATTTTAAGTGTATTTTGGTCACTCTTCCCGAAAACGGTGGCACAATTTCGGCATAATAATTAGGGATTGTTTTTACGATACCTGCGGTTATTAGTTCTAAACGATAAGGCTCTTCTGTAACGGTTTCTATTTTTATTTTTGGAGCAATTGCTGATTGTACAGGGATCACAATGGTGTCTCCTTGCACAGAAAATGGCTGTTCTTCTTTTGTTTCTACTTTGTTTCTACAAGCGTTAAGGGATGTTACAACAATTAGAATTGTTAGGATATTCCTATATTCAAATCCTTTGCTTAGTGTTTTTAATAGTCGAAATATGTTATTGTGTTTTGTCTTTTGAATCATCGTATTGTTGCTTTTAATTTTTTTAACCTTTTATTTTCCGCAGGTTCAAGAACCTATTTTGGAACTAATACCATTTGGGTTTAGAATTTGCTATAAAATAAAATAGCCATTTTTTTATTTATTTTAAAGAAGAAAAACCGAGCATAGCATGGCTACGGTTTGTTTTTATTTCGAAAAAGAAAGGGAAAAAGAATGTTTTATTACGGTAAATTCTAGGCTTAAATGGTATAAAATGCAAAAGTAGACCCGATTTAGGAGAAAAGCCGTTAGAGATATTTTAGAAAAAAATTAGAATCCTATTAGAAAGAAGGCAAGGCTAATACCAAACGCAATTACAATATAGTCTGACTTTTTTCTCCTCACCTCAGGTTTTCTCTTTTCGATAGAGGAGGGATTGGGTTGTATTATAATTAG
>JAYVGE010000440.1:0-6194 GCA_043772515.1 Flavobacterium sp.
TGTATACTAAAATATGGAGCATTCCGTTTGTAAATGAATTTTAAGATTGGAATCTATTTGTCTTTGTTACCGTACTAAAACAGTAGTCAAAACTCGGAAAGAGTGAATTTATAGAATAGCAAAATTTGAGTAGACCTAAATAAAAGATACATTATTCTCTTTTATTCAATACGACTTCTTATGTAGTTTTAGGATTTGTTTACTCTTTATTTTTATATTCTGAGGTAAAGAATTCCAGTTGGTTTCGTACTCAATAGTGTATACATCTGTTTCGTTTCCAGAGGGATAAAAAGCCGTGGCTTTAGATTTTTCAAAATATTTTCCTTTACTATTATCGGGTATTGTGTATATAATTTGTTTGTAAGGCTTGGCATCTAAACCATCGCTCAGACCGATATAGGATAGGTAAAATTCGGGGCTGCCGTCTTTGTTTTCGTCGCTAATGGAGCAATTTGGATAATCGAACTCTGGCCAGTAGACTGCATTACCAAAGTCCTGAAATTTTACTTTCTCGATTACACCATTGTGATCATGTAATAACACCAAAGCGTACAAATTGTGATCGCTGTACACTATGGTGTCTTGGGGTTTCGATTTCATATCGCTATGCTCCCAAGTACCGTCTTCATGCTCCCATTGATGAGTTTTTGGGTTGTATTTTTCGCAGACACCTCCTTCGTTATACAGTATTGATCTACTTAAAATATTGATTTTCTTCTTGAATACAAACTCAAAATATCCCAACACACTTTCACAATGAACGATCATTGTTGTTTTTCCGTATCGTTCTTTTTCGAAATTATAGTCAAAATCAAGACTATTTTTATTAAATCTTACGGAATCTTTTGGATAATAACGGGCTGTTTTTATTGGTTTTACCTGTGCAACAGTACTATTAGCAAATAAAATAATTAGTATGTAAAAAAATAATTGTCTTTTCATTTTATAATTTTAGGTTGTGCATGTGAAAAATATCTGTTCTGAGAACCTTATTATTTGTTTTAAGAATTTATGATCCGAGTACAAAAGACGAAGAGGAGCAAACAATAAGCAAACTTAAAGAAATGATTTTTTTTGTGAAAATTTGTTCCATTTGTGTCTGTCTTATTTTAAGAGAATACTCTGTTTTTTAGAAAATCCTAGCCCAGATAGTAGTGAAAATCCTTTTTATTTTTTCTTTAAAAAATAAAAAGATTGTAACGAATAGCTGGAAAATGCTTCTAAAGATTGATTATAATTCACTCTAAAAATGGCATCCGTCACGAATGCCATTACTATTTGAGGAAAAGTATTACTTTTGAGAAAATCCAGCATTTTTTAGATATGGTTCTATTTGCATCTTATGTCCAATAAGTTCTTGGAAGGCTTGGCTTAAATCTACGCTATTGCCGACCGATAAAATGTATTTTCTAAAACGCTCACAGTTGGCTCGTGTCATGCCACCATTGGCTTGCATCCAGTCGAAAACATTATAGTCTAATGTTTTTGACCAAGTGTAGGCATAGTATCCCGAGGAGTAACCACCTCCCCAAATGTGTGCAAAATAAGGAGTGTGGTATCGGGTAGGTACTTGATCGACCAACAAGCCATATTTTTGAAGTGCTTCGTTTTCGAAAATTAAAGTCGGCTTAAAGTCTGCCTCGTTCTCGATACTATGCCACGCCATATCTAGCGTCGCAGCAGCCAATAGTTCGGTTACATCATAGCCTTTGTTAAAAGTACCTGCTTTTATAATCTTGTCTATTAATTCTTGAGGAATGGCTTGTTTGGTTTGATAATGAATGGCATAATTTTTTAAGACTGTAGGGTCTAATGCTGCATGCTCATTGATTTGAGAAGGAAATTCTACATAATCGCGTGGTACAGCTGTACCCGAAAGACTTACATAATTTTGATTGGCAAACAAACCATGTAAGGTGTGTCCGAATTCATGGAAAAGGGTTGTTACATCATCAAAACTGATTAATGATGGATTGCTATTGACTGGTTTAGAAAAATTATACACATTTACAATAACTGGTTTTTGTTTTAAATAATGTGATTGACTCACAAAATTATTCATCCAAGCACCACCATTTTTATTGTCTCGGGTATAAAAATCTAAATAATAAATCGCAATGGATTTTGCGTCATTATCAAATACTTCATAGACTTTTACATCTGGATGATAGACTGGAAAATCTTTTCTTTCCTTGAATGTGATGCCATACATTTGTTGCGCTGCAAAAAACACCCCTTTTTCTAAGACGGTGGTTAATTCGAAATATGGTTTTATCTGACTTTCGTCTAAATCGTATTTAGCCTTACGTACTTGCTCTGAATAAAAATTCCAATCCCAAGGCTCTAATTTGAATTCACCCTTTTGCGAATCAATCAAATCCTGAATTTCTTTGGCTTCTGCTTTTGCTTTTTCGACTGCTGGTGTTGCAATTTTTGCCAATAAACTCATCGCTGTTGCTGGCAATTGCGCCATTTGATCTTGCAGTCTCCATTCGGCAAAGCTCTTTTTACCCATTAAATTTGCTTTTTGCAAACGTAATCTCGCCATTTTTTCTAGCACTTCTCTCGTGTCTCCATCGTCGTTTTTCTCGGCACGAGACCAGGATGCCTTAAATATTTTTTCTCTCGTAGTTCTATTTTTAAGGCTTTGTAATAAAGGCTGTTGTGTTGTGTTTAGCAATCCAATTAGATATTTACCTTCTTGCCCAGCTTCTTTTGCTTTGCCTTTTGCCACAGCAATTTCGTCGACGCTTAAGCCCTCTAATTCCTTTACATCATCAAATAAAACGGCTCCGTTCTTTCTTGCAATCAATAATTTATTCCCGTAGCGTGTGCCTAAACTAGCTAATTCTTCGTTTATTTTTTTCATTTTTTCTTTATCGGCTGGAGATAAATTGGCTCCTGCCAATTCAAATTGTTGCAGGTAATATTGTGTTAGTTTTTTGTCTTCTCCTTTCAAAATAGCAATATTCAATGCTTTAATACGATTATACAACTGGCTATTTAAATATATTTTGTCGTTGTGTGCCGAAAAAATAGCAGCATATTCTCCCTCTATAGCTTGCAATGTCGGATTAGTATTTGACCCTGTTAAGTTATAAAAAACACTAGTTGCTCTACCCAAATCTACTCCGCATGTTTCTAACGCCAACACGGTATTTTGAAAAGTTGGTTGAGCAGGATTGTTGGCTATTTTTTGTATTTCTTGATCGTGAATTTTTAAACCATATTCAAAAGCAGGCTTAAAATGTTCGTCTTTGATTAAATTAAAAGGAGGTGTTTGGTACTGCAAGGTACTTTTTTGTAAAAGAGGATTTGTCATTTTATCAGAATTGTTTTGCGCACAAAGCCTTTGAGGTTGTAAACAAGCAACGACGAATACGGAGCCTATCAAGATTGTTTTTGAAAAAAAATGCATATTTACTATCGTTTTGTTTTATTAAGAGATAAAAGTAGTCAAAAAAGTTAATATTATGCTTTTGTCATTAAGCCTTTTTGAGTTCTATCGCGAATGTAAATAAAGTGGTTTAGGGTTTTGATAAAAAATAATTTAAATAAAAAATATCTTGTAAATTCACGTTAATGATACGAATTGCTTAAAGCTAAGACGCATAAAAAACAGATGTGAAAAGGAGTTAGTATAAACCAAAAAGTCAAAAGTCTTAAAGGTCACAATTCAAGCCAAAAGTGATTTTTTTTGGTTTGTAATTTGCACCCAAATAGAGCAATTAAAAGATGGTTTCAAGTTAATTAGAATAAAGCTTTACGACATTTTACTTTATGACTTGCGACTAAGTAGGATAGAATTATACGAATTTTATACCTTAGGTTACTTCAATTTGTGAACCGAGCCTGTAATACAGTCTTTTTTTAGAAAAAATAGACTGTTTGTATAAAACCGCATGGGTCTATTCGCTAACTTCATTTTGCAACACTAGTTAACAAATAGGACACAGAAAAAACTTTATATTTGCTTCTCTAATAAAACAAAAAAATATGAATTCTATTTTTGATAAAGTGGCAAATGAAGCCATGATTGCCAGAATTAATTTGCTAACTCCAGAAAACCAAGCGCTCTGGGGTAAAATGTCTGTAGATCAGATGTGTAAACATTGTAGTTTGGTAATTGATGTATCTTCTGGGGAACAAAAATTAAAGATTAATTTTTTGATGCGTTTGCTCGGAAAAATGCTTAAAAAGAAAGTTATTTATGGTAATGATTGGAAAAAAGACAGTCCAACAGCAAAAGAATTTATTGTAACAAATCATCTTGGTTTCTTGGAAGTAAAAACAGAATTAATAACGAAATTTAGCCGTTTTGCAACCGAAGGGAAATCGGTAATTAAGCTTATGAATCATCCTTTTTGGGGGAAACTAACTTATGAAGAATGGGATTTGTTGCAGTGGAAACATTTAGACCATCATTTGAAACAATTTGGAGCTTAGTAAATGTTTTAAAATAAATCGTACAATTACTTCACTATGTTTCTATTTTTATAAGAGTTCAGTGAACTTCGCCAAATTTTGTACGCTTTATTTCAAAACCTTTACATAGAGGAATTAGGGATGCTTTCAGTTTTAGGCTCAAGAGTTAAATCGTGAACGTTCTGTTTTTTATACAAAAAAGAGAATAGATTGTATAAATTAAAACCAGGCAATTCGTTAAATTGGCGTTCTAAGATATTCACAAAGTGAAACGTATATTCTCTTTCGAAGGGTAGTAATTCGAATGACTTTAGACCTTGAAATTACCATAAATTCAACGACTCAAAAAAACAATATTGTTCTAAGTAGTAGATTATTCGGCCACAACCACTTAATAAAACTAAAATATCATGAAAAATTCAAAAAAAGTATTCTTCTTATTTTTTATTGGTTTACTTAATTTCTCTTGTCAGAAAGAAAAAGAATACCAAGCTTTAAAAGAAGGCTATTATGTAAATGAATATGCCTTAGAGCTAATCAAATCCAAAAAAACACAAATTACAAGAATACCCTATCTTATCCCCGAATTTTATTTAACTAAAGATACTGTACGATTTTTTGCAGGCTATGATCAAATGTATGCTACTTATACAAAAATAGGCAATAAGTATGTTTTAAAAGACATAAATGATAAGACAGAGTACCAACTAACAATGACCTCCGACAGTACATTTGTCTTGAACCATAATTTTTATAAGGGCGATGAACCATCTTTTAATCATACTGAAAATAAAAAGGCTTATAATTTTAAAAAAAGCTCTAATAACTTTGAGCAATCCCTTAACGCTGTGGCGATAGCGGGCAACTACGAAATCACCTTTCCAGGCCAACTAGCTGGAAAAAAAATTAGATTCAACTCTGAAGGAACAATTGAAAATTTCGATACTTTTAAAGTGTATGCCATTCCTTATGTCGGTGATGGGGCTCAAATGTTGGATTATAAATCGGATAAAAATAGTATTTTTTTAAATACTACATTATATGCTTGGAAATACGACATCAATAAAAAAGATATTACACTATACTCTACCACTCCGCCCATCCCAGACATAAAAGGAGACCAAAAAATAGTAAGCAAAGCTTTTCAGCTTAAGAGAATTGACAATTAAATTATTTACAATTTTAAACTAACTTTGCAACTCCGTGCCTAAAAACCTAAGATCCCAAAAAAATGAGAATTGACATTGTTACCGTTTTGCCCGAATTGTTAAGAAGCCCTTTTGAAGCCTCTATAATGAAACGTGCTATAGATAAAGGAATTGTAGAAGTACATTTTCATAATTTAAGAGATTATACCACCAACAAACAAAAAAGTGTCGATGATTATCCTTTTGGTGGAGGGGCAGGAATGGTTATGACCGTTCAGCCGATTGACGCTTGCATTACACATTTGAAAAGCGAGAGAACCTACGACGAAATCATTTATATGTCGCCCGACGGAGAAACATTGAACCAAAAAATGGCCAATACCATGTCGATGTATGAGAATATTATTATTCTTTGTGGGCATTATAAAGGGGTGGATCAAAGGGTTCGAGATCATTTTATTACCAAAGAAATTTCGATAGGCGATTATGTTTTGTCTGGTGGAGAATTGGGGGCATTGGTCTTGTCAGATGCTTTAATCCGATTGATTCCAGGTGTTTTGAGTGACGAAACCTCGGCATTGACAGACAGTTTTCAGGATAATTTATTATCAGGTCCTATAT